>DXZF01000266.1 GCA_019415425.1 Bacillota bacterium
GTACGGCAGATGCAGGCTGACAAAATCCGCCTGCGAAAATGCCTGCGACCAGTCGTCACACGGGATTGCGCCGGCCTGCACCTCGCGCTGGGCAATGCGGGGATGGTACGCCATCACGCGCATGCCGATGCCCATGCACATGCGCGCCAGCTCTTTGGCGATGCCGCCATAGCCAATCAGGCTGACCGTCTTGCCGTACAGCTCGTGCCCGCGCGGCCGGGTGTCCCAGTCGGCCTGGCGGTGTACCACGCGCGTGTGCTCCGGCACGCGCCTTGCAATCATCAGCATCAGCAGCAGCGCCTGTTCCGCCACGCTGACGGCATTGCCGCCCGCAGCATTGGTCACAGCCACGCCGTGTGCGCTGGCCGCCGCCAGATCTACCTGATCGTATCCCGCGCTGGGCAACGCCAGTATCTTCAGTTCCGGCAGCGCCTCGAAAAAGGCCGGCGTATACTGTCTGGCGCGGCCCACAATGCCCGTGCACCCCTTGGCCGCCTGCATGATTTCGTGCATATCGCGCGACTCGCAGAACACCCACTCGTGTCCTCTGTCGGTCAACAGTTTGCGCGCTTCAAGTGGAATATCCTGATATCCCAGTACCTTTGCCATCCGTACCGCCTCCTCTTGCCGCGCCTTACGCGCCGCGTTTTCTCCCATTGTACCCGTGCATGGGACGGTGTGTAAAGCGCCCGGCAACTCGATAGGCTCGCCTGCCGGGCGCTTTGTCTGCTTGCTGTTATTCCGTGCGCGTCCACAGGCGCTGCGGCGGCTGGCCGTTTGCGTAGCGCAGGATTTCATCCGCAATCATCGCGGACTGCCACTTGTCTACATCCTGGCTCATGCCGCCCAGATGCGTGGTGATCAGCACGTTGTCCATCCCGAGCAGCGGATGGTTTTTCGGGCACGGTTCCTCCCACATCACATCCAGCGCAGCGCCGGCGATCCGCTTTTGCTGCAGCGCGTCGATGAGCGCCTGCTGGTCCACCACGGCTGCGCGCGCCGTGTTGACAAAGTACGCCGTGGGCTGCATCTGGGCAAACCACGAAGCGTCTACCAGGCCGCGCGTCTGCGGCGTTACAGGCAGGTGGATGGAGACCACATCGGCCTGCGAAAGCGTCTGTTCCAGCGTACAGGCATGCGCTCCCACCGCCTCCACGCGCTCCTTTGCACAATACGGATCGTAGACGTTGACCTCCATGCCAAAGCCGCGCGCAATGGCGGCCACCCGCGAGCCGATCGCCCCAAAGCCCACCAGCCCCATGGTGCGCTCACACAGGTCAAATCCGCCCGAGAACAGGCGCATCGGGTTGCTGCCATCCGGCATGCGCCATACCACGTCGCTGCGCATGGGAACGTCCAGCAGATCCTGTTTTTCCTCGCCCAAAAACTGCCCGCTCTGCAGCGCGTGGTAGCTGCGGCCGATGCGCCGCACCACGCCCAGAATCATGCCAAAGGTGTATTCCGCCACCGAAACCGCGTTGCGCCCCGGCGTGTACACCAGTGGAATGCCCAGTTCCTGCACGGCTTTCCAATCCACGTTGACCGGTGTGCCGCGGCCACAGCCCAGCAGCTTGAGCCCGTGCTGCTGCCAATCCAGCAGGATGTCGCGCGTGACGACGTCGGAGCTGACGAACACCACTTCATATCCGCGTCCCTGTTCCGCCAGCTCGGCCTCGGTCAACGGCCTTCCCGCGTGCAGCTGGCCGATGGGCGTCACCTCGCACACCTCTTGCACGCGTGCGTCGTACGGCGCGATCAGCGCCGTCCCCAATGCCAAACGTATCTTTGCCATCTCACGCCTCCGTCACTGCAGCTGCTCTTTGGTCAACACATTGGGCGTGCCCATGGCCTTGGCGATGCAGTACAGCTGCGAGACATACTCCAACTCCTCGGCGATGAGCATGGCGCGCTCGATGGTTTCGCCGCCCGCGATCAGCCCATGGTTCTGCAGCAGCGTCGCCCTGCGGCCCTTCATCTCCTCAAACGCCACTTTTGCCAGCTCGGGGCTGCCCGGCCGCTCGTACGGGGCGCAGGGCACCTCGGTACCTCCGCCCAATTTGATCAGGAAATGCACCGCCGGGATGGGCTGATTCAGGCAGGCGATGGCCGTGGCGTACGAAGAGTGCGTGTGCACCACCGCGCCGATATCGTCGCGGTCGGTGTAAAAGACGCGGTGCATCACGTGCTCGATCGAAGGCTTGCGCGTGCCGTCCACCACCTTGCCCTCCAGGTCGATGATGACCACGTCTTCGGGGCGGATCAGGTGGTAATCCATGCTGGACGGGCTCATGGCGTAATAGCCCTTTTCCCGGTTCAGGATGCTGATGTTGCCGCCCGTTCCCGTGGTCAGCCCCTTTTCCAGCATCTTGAGACAGTAGACGCGCACCAGTTCCCGTTCATCGTACATAAGCATTGCAAAAACCCCCTCGTTTTCCCCGGGCCCCCGCCCGGATGGATACGGCCTTGCGCCGGTTTGCACTGCGTTTGCGGCGCATTTCCGCATGCTTGCGCCGCCGGATACTTTTAAGTGTATCGCGCTTGTCACACGCCAGCAAGCTGGCGCGATTTTGTTTCACATTATGAACGGGCCGTCGTTGGACATGCAAAAGGGGGACGGCCGCGCATTGCGTCCGTCCCCCATCGGTTTTCCCGGATTACTGGGCCATCACTTCCACGCCGTTTGGAATAAACAACACCTTGCCGGATTTGCCCACAATGGCATCGGCCATGTCCATCGCGGCTTCAAAGCTGCCGGCATGGCGGATGCCAAACTGCTCGATCAGCTGTGGATCGCACTGATCCGTCACCAGGATGATCTGCGCCTTTTTCATTACGCGGGCCAGCACCTGCGCCTGCCACTGATCCGGCATGGTACCATCGCGCCCGCGGTCCAGGATGGCCGCCTCCACCGCCTGCGGGGTGTGGTGGTCGCGGAACAGCGCGTAGAACCCTTCGCTGCCGTGGCCGTCGTAGCACGAGCACAGCGCGATGATCACGCCGCCCTCTCTGACGCACGGCTCCGCACCCGACATGCATTTGACCGCCTGATAGATGTTCAGATCCAGCGGGGCGCCGCCGTTGCCGGTGACCACGATATCGGCTTCCACCTTTTGTGTGCGCGCCTGGTCTGCCACAAACGCGCAGCCCACCGCGTGCGCCTCAAACGGATCGCCCGCAAAGGCGCGCACGATCTGCTTTTGATCGTTCAGGCACACGTTCAGAATAAACGCGAGCCCCGCCTGTTTGGCGGCAAACTCCATATCGCGGTGGATGGGGTTGCCCTCCAATACGCCGATGCGCGCTTTGTCGTCGGCGATGAACTCCGCATTGTGGTTGAAAAACACCGTCTTTTGCGAGGCGATGCCGGGCAAAATGCTCTTGCGCCCGCCGGAGTAGCCGGCGAAGAAGTGCGGCTCGATAAACCCTTCGGACACGATCAGGTCCGCCCAGTCCACCTCTTTGTTGAGCCACAGTTCGCCGCCCGAGGGCATGACGCCCTTGTACACCATCTGCTGCATGTCGCGGCCGTCGTGCACGAGAATCGTCTCCCGCTGGGCGATCTCCCGGCCAAAGCGCTGCACGATCTCGTCCTGCGTCATGGCGCGGTGGAAGCCGGTGGCGATGAGAATGTGCACCTGTGCCTGCGGCGCGCCACGGCGGATCTCTCTGAGCAAGAGCGGCATCGTGACGGCGCTGGGCATGGGCCGCGTATGGTCGCTGGTGATGACCAGAATGCGCGTCTTGCCCATGCTCAGCTCGTGCAGCGGGCGCGACTGGATCGGCGCCTGCAGTGCGGCGCGCACGATCTCGACCTGCTGTTCCGGCGTCGTGCGCGGCAACTCCTTGGGCGCCAGCACGCCCAGGCAACGCGCATCCGGCACGGTACAGGCCACACGCTGGTTATGATAAGGTACTTCAACTGTCGGCATATGTCGATCCCCCCTGGTTCGTTCGCTATCGATTATAGCATACCCCAAAGCCGTCAGCCGCCATTTTATGGTATAATGAAAAAAATGAAAGGGAGGGACATTGTAGATGGAAAAGGTTCGTTTGGGGCAGACCGGCCTGATGGTGACGCGCACCGCCTTCGGCGCATTGCCCATCCAACGCGCGGACATGGATACCGCCATCCGCATCCTGCGCAAGGCGTTTGAAAGCGGCATCAACTTCTTTGATACGGCGCGCCGGTACACCGACAGCGAAGAGAAGCTGGGCCGTGCACTGGGCGATGTGCGCTCGCAGTACATCCTAGCCAGCAAGACCATGTCCGCCACGCGCGAAGAGGCGCTTGCCGATGTGCAGAAGACGCTGGAGCTCACGCGCTCGGATTACGTCGATCTGTACCAGCTGCACAATCCGCAAAAGGTGGATTTTGACGACCCCGACAGCGCATACGCCGGCCTTGTAGAGGCAAAGAAGAAGGGATACATCCGCCATATCGGCGTGACCAACCACTCCCCCAAGATCGCCATCGCCTGCATTGAGAGCGGCAAGTTTGAGACGCTGCAGTTCCCGTTCAACTACCTCTCGGGCGATGTGGAGATGGACC
>DXZF01000267.1 GCA_019415425.1 Bacillota bacterium
GCCTACCACTTTACGCGGCCCAGGTGCGAAAACCCTTACGACTTCTCGTTCTCAGGCCTGAAGACGGCGGTGATCAATCTGCTGCACACGGCCGAGCAGCGCGGGCAGCGCGTGGACCGCGCCGATGTGGCGGCGAGCTTCCAGGCACATATCGTTGAATTTTTACTGCACAACGCCATGCGGGCGTGCAGGGAAACGGGCGTTTCCACGTTTTCCATGGTGGGCGGCGTCTGCGCCAACGGCGCGCTGCGGCAGGAGGCCTGCAGGCGCGGAAAAGCGCAGGGGATCGACGTGTACCTGCCGGAAAAGGGCCTGTGTACCGACAATGCCGTGATGATCGCCGAGGCGGCCAGATGGCGATTGTTAAGGGGGGAGACGAGCGCGTTTACTTTAAACGCAATTCCCACGCTGCCGCTAAATGGTTTACAATCGTCGCCGAAGATGTGAATTCATTCACAATTTCATGCGCCATTTGTGCGTATACAACGCACAGGGCTGTGGACAATTTCCACAAAAGTCGCAGATTCCATGTGGAAAACTGTGGATAACTCTGTGGATAATGTGTATAACAATGTGAATATGCACATTGTGCATGCAATTTTTACGGAAACGTGACAAATTGTGGCGAACATTGTAAAGAATACAGAACGAAGTAAAATGCGCATGCAATCTCCTTCCCGGGCATAGGGTGTGCAGGGGGGAGCTCTGGCATGAAGACAAAAAAGATACCGGCGCTGTTGGCGCTGTCGTTGGGCGTGGTGCTCATCGGTGTGGGCATCGGAATGGGCGTATGGATGCGCCGTACGCGTTACACGCAGGGGCGCGTCAAGACGGGCGCCGGCCCATGCATCCTGTTGGATGCGGGACACGGCGGCTTTGACCCCGGCGCGTTGGGCAGCGATGGGGCGCATGAGGACGATATCAACCTGTCCATCACGATGATGGTCAAGGCGGAGCTGGAAGCGCGCGGATACGAGGTGCTGCTCACGCGCGAGGATGCGCAGGCACTGGATCACACCAAGCAGGGCGATATGCGCAAGCGGCGCGAGATCATCGCCAACAGCGGGGCGGACTACGTGATCAGCATTCATCTGAACGCCAACACCGACGCCTCCTGCAGCGGCCCGGTCGTGCTGCACCATCCCACCAGTGAGCGGGGCGGGGAGATTGCGCGCACGCTGCAAAAGACGCTCAACGAGCAGCTGCAGCCGCCGCACCCGCACGAGGTGCAGTCGGGGCAGTACTACATCCTCAAGAGCGGGCCCATGCCGATCGTGATCGTGGAGTGCGGCTTTTTGACCAATGCGCGGGAGAAAGAGCTGCTGATGCAGCAGGAATACCAGCAGCGCGTGGCGGCGGCCATTGCGCAGGGCATGGACACTTATATTAAAGAAAAAGGGGCGGGCAGCGCACAGCAGACGCCGTAACCGGCGCTGTGGGCGGTGCGCGGGCCCGGAGCAAGACCAAAGATGAGACGAAGTGAATTGTGTGAGGTATCCTCCCAGACGCTTGCGTACATGGGGGATGCCGTTTATGATCAATACGTGCGCACGTGCCTGGTCACGGCGTTTGCGCACGAGAGCGCACACGTGCTGCACCTGCGTGCGACGCGCATTGTGCGCGCCAGCGCACAGGCGCACACGCTGATGGCCATTTATGAGGACCTGACCGAGGAAGAGCGCGCGGTGTACCGGCGCGGGCGCAACGCCAATGCCGCCACCGTGCCCAAAAATGCCGACGTCGGGCAGTACCGCATCGCCTCTGGGTTTGAGGCGGTGCTGGGGTACGTGTACCTGCTGGGGGATGAGGCGCGCTTGCAGACGCTTTTGACGCTGGCAAGGGACAAGGGATGGAAGGAGCAATTTCAATGGCAAGGACAAGCCTGAAGGTCAAACTGTTGACCCATACGCCCGTTCCGCAGGAAATCATCGCGATGGGGGCACGGCTGTGCTACTCCGGCGCGGATATCGACGATTTGCAAAAGGGCGTGGCGGAAAAAGACCAGAGCAAATACCTGATGCGGCTGGTGGAGATGGGGCATCTTTCGCCGATCGAGCACGCCAGCTTCACCTTTGGCATCGAGGGCGTATCGCGTGCGCTTTTGGCGCAAATCACGCGGCACCGGCTGGCCAGCTTTTCGGTACAGAGCCAGCGCTACGTCTCCAAAGTGCAGGAGGAGGGCTGCTTTGCCTATGTGCTGCCGCCCGCGATCGAAGCGCTGGGCGAGGAGGCAGTGGCGGAGTACGATCGGCAGATGTGCCAGATGCAGCAGTGGTATAACGATTGGCAGCGCAAGCTGGGCGGCGATCGCGCCAGCAACGAGGATGCGCGCTTTGTCCTGCCCAACGCCTGTGAGACGCGCATGGTGGTGACGATGAACGCGCGCGAACTGATCCACTTCTTTTCGCTGCGCTGCTGCAACCGCGCGCAGTGGGAGATCCGCGAGCTGGCGTGGCAGATGCTCGCGCAGTGCATGCAGGTCGCACCGGTGCTGTTTCAAAACGCCGGCCCCGGCTGCCTTTTGGGCGCGTGCCCGGAAGGGAAGATGTGCTGTGGCAAGCAGCAAGAGGTGCGCGCGCGCAAGGAGTCATTGCGGTGAAGGCGGAGCAGGGCCTTCGGGCCGAAACGGAGCTGGTCTATGGCATCAATCCGGTGCGCGAGGTGTTGCGCGCCGGCATGCCGGTACAGCGGGCGTACGTGTGCAAGGCGCAGGGCGCGGTCAGGCCGCTTGTAGGCGAATTGCGGGCGCGGGGCGTGCCGGTGCTGGAAGTGGATGAGCGGCGCATGCAGGCGCTGTGCCGGAGCGAAGAAGGGCGCGAGGCCAACCACCAGGGCGTGGCCGTGCAGCTCGCGGCGGCGGCCTACGTCACGCTGGACGAGCTGTTTGCGCGCGCCAAGGCGCGCGGGGAGGAGCCGTTTTTGCTGCTGCTGGACGGCGTGACGGATCCGCACAAC
>DXZF01000268.1 GCA_019415425.1 Bacillota bacterium
GTACTGCGCCACACGGCTTCGCACATTCTGGCGCAGGCATTTAAGCGGGTATTCAAAGATCGCCACGTCAAGCTGGGCATCGGCCCCGCCATTGAAAACGGATTTTATTACGACTTCGACCTCGACGGCACCATTTCGGCAGAGGACTTCCCCAAAATTGAGGCCGAGATGAAAAAGATTGTCAAAGAGAATCAGAAGCTCACGCGCTCCACCAAATCGCGCGAAGAGGCGCTCCAGTGGGCGGAGGAGCAGGGCGAACCGTACAAGGCCGAACTGATTCGCGATCTGCCCGAGGATGCCGAGATCTCGTTCTACACGCAAGGGGAGTTTACCGACCTGTGCGCCGGACCGCACCTGCCTGCAACGGGCAAGGTCAAGCACTTCAAGCTGATGTCGGTGGCGGGCGCATACTGGCGCGGCGACGAGAAAAACAAGATGATGCAGCGCGTCTACGCCACCGCCTTTGAAGATAAAGACGAGCTGGATGCGTACATCTTCCGCATGGAGGAGGCCAAAAAGCGCGACCACCGCAAGCTGGGCCGCGAATTGGACCTGTTCAGCATCCAGGACGAGGGCCCCGGCTTCCCGTTCTTCCATCCCAAAGGCATGGTTCTCAAAAACGAGCTGATCAACTTCTGGCGCAAGGTGCATACCGAATGGGGCTATGAAGAGGTCAGCACGCCCATGATCCTCTCCAGCGAACTGTGGAAGCGCAGCGGCCACTGGGATCACTACCGCCAAAACATGTACACCGTGAACATCGACGATCAGGAATTTGCCATCAAGCCCATGAACTGCCCCGGCGGCATTCTGATGTACAAGCGCCGCCTGTACAGCTATCGCGATCTGCCGGTGCGCATGGGCGAGCTGGGTACGGTGCACCGGCACGAGATGTCGGGCGCCCTGCACGGCCTGATGCGCGTGCGCTGCTTTACCCAGGACGATGCGCACATCTTTATGACCATGGACCAGATCACCGACGAGATCCTGGGCGTACTGAACCTGACGGAATACGTCTACAGCATCTTTGGCTTTAAGTACTTTGTGGAACTGTCCACCCGCCCGGAGGACAGCATGGGCACCGACGAGCAGTGGGAGAAGGCCACGCAGGCGCTGGTGGTCGCGCTGGAAAAGAAGGGCTGGGATTACAAGGTCAACGAGGGCGACGGCGCGTTTTACGGCCCCAAGATCGATATTCACCTCGAGGATTGCCTGGGGCGCACGTGGCAGTGCGGCACGGTGCAGATGGACTTCCAGCTGCCCCAGCGCTTTGAATTGACCTACGACGGCGCCGACGGCGAAAAGCACCAGCCCGTGATGATTCACCGCGTGGTGTTCGGCAGCATCGAGCGGTTTATCGGCATTTTGACCGAGCACTTTGCAGGCGCGTTCCCGCTGTGGCTCTCGCCGGTGCAGGCCAAGGTGCTGACCATCACCTCGCGTGCCGACGAGGCGGCCAACGCTGCGGTCCAGCAGCTCAGAAAGGCGGGCATCCGCGTCGAAGCAGACCTGCGCAACGAGAAGATCGGCTACAAGATTCGCCAGTCGCAGATGGAAAAGGTGCCGTACATGCTCGTCATCGGCGACAAAGAGGCCGAGAGCGGTACGGTCTCGGTCCGAAAGCGCGGCGCGGGCCAGAGCGGCACGATGTCCCTTGCGGACTTCATCGCACAGGTACAACAGGAAATTGCGGAAAAAGTGATCTTTTGACGCCATAGACGCGAAAAAGCCTTGACGCGGGCGCCCCGGCATGGTATATTCTTTGGGTAAAGCAGGGGCAGCCCGCTCCTCACCTGCCGGTTACGCTGTCAGGTATCACGAAAAGGGGTTACGATTTTGTGCTGTGAAGCGGGCAGTTTTTGCCCGCTTATTCTTTTTGCGGAGGTGTCTGACATCAGCATCGATTACCAGATTAACGAGGACATTCGGGACAGAGAAGTGCGCCTGGTGGACGAAAATGGCGAACAGCAGGGCATTGTGCAGCTGGCAGTGGCCATGCGCATGGCCGACGAGCGCGAGCTCGATCTGGTCAAGATTGCGCCGCAGGCCAAGCCGCCCGTCTGCAAGTTGATGGACTATTCCAAATTCCGCTTTGAAGCGCAAAAGCGTGAAAAGGAAGCGCGCAAGAACCAGAAGATCGTACAGATCAAGGAAGTGCGGCTGTCCGCAACCATTGACAAACACGACTTGGATGTCAAGGCCAAAGCGGCGACGAAGTTCTTGAAATCTGGCGATAAGGTCAAGGTTGCGATCCGCTTCCGCGGCCGGCAGATGGCGTATGCAGCACAGGGCAGAGAGATTATGGAGAACTTCTTTGACATGGTCAAGGAAAATGCCAGCATCGAGCGTAAACCGTTAATGGAGGGCCGGAATATGATCATGGTTCTGGCCCCGGCAAACAACTGAGAGGAGGGGATTGGCATGCCCAAAATGAAGACACACCGCGGTGCGGCCAAACGCTTTAGCCTGACCGGCAGCGGCAAAGTGAAGAGGGGGAAGGCTTACAAGAGCCACATCCTGAACAAGAAGAGTCAAAAGCGCAAACGGAATCTGCGCAAGTCCACGGTCATCGCGGCGGTGGAAGAGAAAAAGATTAAGAGGCTGATTCCCTACAAATAAGCCTTCTGGAAGGAGAATGTGTCAATGGCTCGCGTCAAAAGGGCAGTCAATGCCGTCAAAAAACGCCGTAAAATATTGAAGATGGCCAAGGGTTACTTCGGCCAGAAGAGCACCAACTACCGCGTCGCCAAGCAGGCGGTCATGAAATCGCTTGCCTACAGCTACAAGGGACGCAAACTGAGGAAGCGCGATTTCCGTCGCCTGTGGATCACCCGCATCAA
>DXZF01000269.1 GCA_019415425.1 Bacillota bacterium
CCTATTTCTGTAAAAAGGTGTAGTGGTCCGCGCTGGAGAGCGCCGGCACAAACGCAAAGCCCAGTTCGTCAAACGCCTTGAGCTGTTCGGGCGCCTCCAGCCGGTTTTGCACGAGATAGCGCGCCATGCTCCCGCGCGCCATCTTTGCCGCCGTGGGCAGCATTTTCATCTTGCCCCATTTGTTCACCAAAAAGTCGCAGGTGACCATGCGATCCCCGCTTTGCAGAAACGGGCGCAGCGCCTTTTCGTACTCGCGGCTGCACAGGTTGATGACCACCTGTCCGGGGGCGAACACGTCCCGGTACATCGTATCGCCCCAGAACTGGTACAGCGTCTGCCCCTCCATGCGCCACTTGCCCATCAGCTCCAGCCGGTACGGCTGGATGCCGTCCAGCGGGCGCAGCGCGCCGTACAGCGCGCTGAGGATGCGCAGGTGGTCCTGCGCAAACTGCAGGTCCGCGGCGCTCCAGGCCCGCGCATCCAGGTACTTGTACGCCAGCCCCTCAAACGCCAGCGCCGCCGCGCCGCCCGCTGCGCCCTCGTCAAAGCGCTGGTACGCGTCGTACGCCCGCAGCGCGATCGGAAACCCCACGTGCAGCACGCTTTCCAGCTCGTGCGGGGCATAGGCCGCAAGCGCGCGCACCAGCTGCATGGTGCGATCCATGTGCAGCGGCCGCGTCAGCGCCAGGTGCGGCGCTGCGTGGATGTGTAAATTCTTGGCCGGCGACAATACCGCAATCAAGGGCGCGCCTCCTTCTGTCTGTCGTGTGCAGTTGTATTGTACCACAACGGCCGCGCCGCGTTGCCGCACAAAAAAAGAGGCCGCCGTGCGGCCTCCTGCCCTTGCCCTACAGCTCCCCGCGGCGGAATCGCTCGATCAGTTCGCTGCCGATGCTGATGGTGGACGTGCTCTCGGGAATCTCCTCGCGCGTAAACCAGCGCGCCTCCTTGAGCTCGTTTTCCTGCAGCGTGATGTCCGGCTTGCCGTCCAGCTCCGCGGTGAACCCGATCATCACGGTATCCGAAAAGCTCCACGGCTGGTTCTTGTAGTAGCGCAGGTTCTTGATGCGCAGGCCGACTTCCTCCATCACCTCGCGCTCCACCGCCTGTTCAAACGTCTCCCCGATTTCCACAAAGCCCGCGATGAGCGCAAACTTCCTGTACGAAGCCGCCGTGCTGCGCGCCATGAGCAGCTTATCGCCATCCGTCACCGCCACGATCACGGCCGGGCAGATCTTGGGGTACTCCACATTTTTGCACGCCGGGCAGCGCATGGCGCGCTCGGTCGGGCTCTTTTCCATCTCGTGGCCACAGCGCCCGCAAAAGCGCCGGTTGACCTTCCAGCGGTTGAGCTGGCTGGCCGTCGCGCCGGCAAAGGCCATCCAGTCGCACGCCATGGTGCGGAATTCATTGGTCGCCACCATGGCAAACGGCTCCTGGGGCGGCGCCGCGATGGTATCCAGCAAGAACACGCCCACGTCGTCCACGCGAAACAGGTACTCCGCCTCTCCCGCAAACAGTGCGCCCAGCGACTCCACCGTCGGAATCACCCAGTTGTCCGCTTCGCGCTTGAGCAGCACGGTATTCTTCTCAAAGTACAGCGCCAGGTCCGTCCCCCTGGGCGCGCAGATCTTGTACGCGTTGTCAAACACGTGTGGTGCAATGTCCTGAATCATTTCGGCCGTCTCTCCTTCTCCGTCGCCAAACAAAATTAGGTCTCTATTATACCACCGCCCGCCAAAACGCTCAATCTCTGCGCCCTACATGTGCAAAATGCCGATCAGGCAGCCCACGGCCAACGCGCATAGCAGGCACAGGTGCCACGTCTTGTACAGCGCCATGGTGGCAATGCACTCGCGAATCATGGCGTTGGGCAGGTAGTAGGCGGCCGTGCGCGCCGCCACGCCCCGCGCGCGCAGCCCCGCCCGTTTGGCCAGGATCCCGGCGCGCAGCACGTGGAAATTGTTGGTCACAAACGCGCAGTGCGCGTGCGCGCCCACGCTGCGCTCCAGCACCGCCTTGCTGTATACAAAGTTCTCCCGCGTGTTCTGCGACTGTTCCTCTACGAGCGTATCGGGCGCCAGCACGCCCTTTTGTACGGCGTACGCCTGCATGGCGCGCGCCTCGGAGATCGTCTCGTCCTTGCCCTGACCGCCGGAGAACAGCAGCACGGGCGGCCGCGCCCGCCTGCGCTGGCGGTTGTACAGCGCAATCGCACGGTCCACCCGGCTGCGGACCAGCGGCGGCACGCGGTCGCCGTCCACCAGCCCGCCGCCCAGCACGATCACGGCGTCCAGCCGGCGCCGCGGTCGGTACGTCCAGTTGAGCAGGCTGGCCGTTAAAAAGCTTGTGCTGCACAACAACAGATATACGCCCAATACGTTAAAGGCAAAAAAGGCCAGCTGATACCGCCGGGAGGTGAACAGCCACGGCTGCAGCGCCGTGAGGATCACCTGCACGATCAGCCCGATGCCCAAAAACAGCGTGAGCATGTTGGCCGGCCGCCGCCGCTCCCTTCGCAGCACGATGCTGGCGTTGCGCAGCAGGAAGAAGATCAATCCGTACACGCCAAAGGCCAGCACCAGCGAGAGCAGCCCGGCCGCGAGGGAGACCAACACGCGCATGAGCGCGCTCTGCGAGGAGAGCATCAGATACGCCAGCGCAAACGCGCAGCTGAGCAGCCACAGGTTGCACAGCAGCCCCACGACCACCCTGCGCGGCTCTGCAAAGTAGAACAGCCAGAACAGCACGCCGCCCCACAGCGGCAAATACAGCACCAGGTAGTCCAACGCCTGCCCTCCTCTCACAATCGATCTGCGCCCGTGCACCCCGGGCGGTTGGGTCTTTTATTATAATATAATGCGCCCGCGCACGCCGGTGCAAGCGCCGCCCGCAGCGTGCGCGGTTTCCCCGCACCGCCTGCGCCTTTGGCGCTGCCGCGCGGACGTTTCGCCTTTGCAAATCCCCCCATCTGCTGTACAATGAAATGCAAAGGGATATGCCGGGCGCCCGGCACGGTGCTGGGCGGTCTCCGGCCACAGGGGAAAGGGAGGACGATTGCATGCTGGAAAAAGTGAAGCTGGGCAACACCGGCCTGGAGGTCAACCGCATCTGCCTGGGCTGCGGCTCGTTTGGCGGCACCGTCAACGAGGAAAACGCCAACGCACAGATGGACTACTTCCGCGCGCACGGCGGCATCTTTTTGGACACGGCCGTCGTGTACACCGACTGGTACGAGGGCGAGCGCTCCGCCTCGCAGCACTTCATCGGCCGCTGGCTCAAAAAGCACAACTGCCGGC
Organism: Bacillota bacterium; assembly: GCA_019415425.1. Classification (GTDB taxonomy): domain Bacteria; phylum Bacillota; class Clostridia; order Christensenellales; family QAND01; genus Allochristensenella. Next base: position 3,300 of record DXZF01000269.1, read on the forward strand.
ACGAGATGACGCTGTCGGTCAAGGGCTGTAACCCGGACATCATCACGCCCACCAACAACATGGCCACGGCCACGCGCACCGGCCCGCGCGTGGGCCGCAAGTTCATCGTGGAGGACATCGAGCGCTCCATGCAAAACCTGGGCACCGATTACCTGGATATCTTCACCCTGCACAAGGACGACGAGTCGGTGCCGGTGGCCGAGATCCTCGAGACGCTGCAGGAGCAAAAGGCGCGCGGCGTCATCCGCGCGTACGGCTGCAGCAACTGGCGCGTGCCGCGCCAGCGCGAGGCGTATGCGTACGCCAAAGCGCACGGCCTGGACGGCTTCTGCCTCGACCAGACGCGCTGGTGCCTCAACCACTACGCCCCCACCGCCTCCGGCGACAAGACCGACGCCGTCATGGACGCGGCCTCGTACGCCTTCCATCGGGAAACCAAGGTCGCCGTCATGGCGTACGGTGCCAACGGGCGCGGCTATTTCCAGAACGTCGCGCACGGCATCGACGTGCGCGCGGCCGACCACAAGGAGTACGACTGCCCCGAAAACGACGCCATCTTGGCCGTGCTCAAGCAGGCGTCTGCCGAGACGGGCGCCGAAGTCAACACGCTGGTGCTGCGCTATCTGCTGCTCGATCACGGCTTCCAGACCGTGCCGATCATCGGCTGCAAGACCATTGGCGAGCTGGAGATGAACCTCGCCGCGATGGATGCGCCGCTGCCCGACGTGTACGCGCAGAAGCTGCAGGCCCTGCGCC
>DXZF01000027.1 GCA_019415425.1 Bacillota bacterium
GTGGGGCATACGGCCGATGCGTCCCCCCGGCGGATCCGGTGTGTCGGCAGTGATGCCTAACAATTCCAGCGCCTTGCTGTTGGCGACCCCCATGTGCCCGCTGGCGTGGGTGATCAGAATCGGACGGCCATCGCCAATGCGATCCAACAGCGCCTTATCGGGATGCGTCCCTTCGGCGAGATCGTTGTGATCATACCCAAACCCCATGACCCATTCGCCCGGGCCGGGGTGGGTTTTTTGGATGAAATCCTGTAGGCGTGCGACGATCTCGTCAAAACACTTGACACCGTTTAGCGCGGCCAGCCCCAATGTGCTGGCAAATGAGGCGATGTGGCTGTGCGCGTCGATGAATCCAGGCAACAGCGCGTGGCCCTGCAGGTCAAATAGCGCTACATCTCCCTCGCCCTTGGCGGTGGACAGATCGCCCACATAAGCAATTCGGCCGTTCTCCACGCGCACGGCCTGCGGCATGGGCGCATCTGCTTCCATGGTGAGGATGGGCCCATGATAATAGACGGTTGCTTTGTTCAATTGTGGCAGCCTCCTTTGATGCATGTGGAGATAGTATACCCGAAATTCATTGCACCCATTGCGCCTCAATGGGCAGAGCGGCCAGAGCCTGCTGAATCTGTGCACGCGTGCAGGCGCACTTGCCCTGCGATAGCTCCTGCGTGCCGCCGCCCTTTGCCTGGCATTGTGTGGCCCAACGCTGGTAAAACGGCCGGATGTCCTGCGTGAGACTGCCCCAGGCGTACTGATATCCCTGCGCGTCCGTGCCGTTGATCACCAATACCTGCGCAGCTTTTTCACACAGCATCAGGCAGTATGTTCGCAGCTGGACGGGGGTGAGCCCCTGGGTGACACAGCACAACAGCGGCGCCTGTACATCGATCTGTTCTGCCTTGTAGCGCAGGAGCTGCAAGGTCAATTCCTCCACTTGGTGCTTTTGCGCCTCGTACTGTTCGCGCAAATGCGCAGCCGGCGTCAAAACGTCCTCCGGCTTGGCAGAGAGCAGCGCGGATAGGCCCGCGATCTGGGCGCTCTTCTGTTGGTAGTCGTGCAGCGCCTTTTCGCCGCACAGTAGTTGAAAGCGCGTGCCCCCCTTGTGCCCCTGCGCCCCGAACAGGTGAATTAGCCCAATTTCGCCGGTATATTTGACATGTGTGCCACAGCAGGCACACTGATCGACGCCGGGGATGGTGACGATGCGCACACGCCCGCTGAGCGGGATTTTGCTGCGGTATGTCATGTGCGCGCGCTCTTGCTCGGTAGGGCACTGTGTCAGCACCGGAAGGTTCTGATAGATGACTTCGTTTGCTGCGCATTCCAATTCTTGCAATTGTTCAGACGAAATCGGGCCGTTAAAGTCGATGACAGTGGAGGCGGCCCCCATGTGGAACCCGGTATTGTCATAGCCGAATCGAGCATGAATGAGGCCGGAGACGATGTGCTCCCCCGTATGTTGCTGCATCAACATGCGGCGACGGGGCCAGTTGATCTCTCCGTGCACCAGTTCACCCGGCACAAGGGGCGTATCGGTCCAATGTACGATGCATCCCGACTGATTGCGCACATCTGTTACGCGCGCCGTGCCCAATTGCCCCACATCCGCAGGCTGCCCGCCGCCCAGCGGATAAAACGCCGTACGATCCAGCACGATGGCAAAACGATCCTCCTGCGCGGTGCGGGACAACGCCACGGCATCGAAGGCGCACAGATGGCTGTCCTCTTCATAGAGCTTGACGGTTTGGTGCATGATAAAGTTTCCTCTCTTCGTCGCTTGTCTCATTGCTTATCGAAAAAAGCAATGGTTCAGCACAACGCGATTTCCCAAATTCCGATTGGGAAAGGCATTGTCCAATTGACGCTGCGCATTTCGCCATGCGCTGTATTTGAATCCGCACGCTCTTTTAAAAACCATTGCGATTTTGCAACGGACCATTGCCGTATCCTGATGGGCACCATCCGCCGTTTGCGCGCAGACCCAATGGTTGATGCTGACCATGTGGTTCATTTGCGCCTTTTCCAATCATTTTGCTGTTTTGGAAATGACGGCGGCGAATGCGTTCTGGTGTATATCTATATATTGTATCCAACAGGAGCCCATGGCGATTTCTCCTGACTGCACTGATGATATTTTCAGATGCTTTTACGCAAACGCTCGGCATGGAGAGGGAAGTCAATACACGATGATGTCCTCACCATCCACCTGAACGGTGTGCCGAATCGCATGATGCTGTATTTGATGATCGACAATCCATCGGTTTTCAGCCAACGAATAGACATACTGAACATCCGTCCCCTGACCCGGCATGTGCGATTGAAAGCAGATACAGTCATTTTC
>DXZF01000270.1 GCA_019415425.1 Bacillota bacterium
TGAAAACAACCATGCGCTGGGCGGAATTCTGGACCAGGTGATGACCGTCGTCATTCGCAAAGAGCAGCCCGTCACAGACGATGGCCAGTTGATTGCAACCCCCGGCGATTTGACTATTGCACTGGAGGAGAAATACGGATATCGTAGTACAGAGGACGCGGCGTTCGGAACCGCCTTTACCGTCGATACGCCCGGCAATGTGTCGGGGCGGCGCGTGAGCACGTTTGCGCTGGATGCCAATGGACGTGTCACGCGCATGACGGATGCGCAGGGCGATTATGTGGACATCACCTATACGGCGGCGGGCGATCCCTATGCGCAGAGCGTGCAAAAGACCGTGGCCACCAATTACATCGATGGCGCCAACGTAGGGCAGAGCGTGTTCTTTACAGACAGCGCCCAGGACGGCGCGGTGATTGAAACGATCTCTTCCACGGGGCAGCGGATCGTGTACAGCAATTTTACGGCCGACTACCAGCCGCAGCGCGTCAACACCTATACCAGCGCGGATCAGACGCAGCAGGTGGTCCAGCAGTTTGCGTACGACAGCCTGGGTCGACTGGTGAGCGCCACCAACCCCGAGGGGAAAGTGACGACGTTGACCTACCAGGGCGATACGCGCTGGGTGACGCAGGAAGAGGTCAAACAGGGCGATACCGTGCTCAACCGTGCGGTATATGAATACGACGCGTACGGCAACCAGACCAAGCAGACCATCTATGCGCAAAACCTGAGCGACGCGCGTACCACGCAGTACCAGTACGCCAATGCCAACCTGCCCGGATTGCTGACGCGGGAAACGGCGTGGAATGGCAAGCAGACCAATTACACCTATGACGCGCTGGGGCGGCTTACCCAGAGCAGCGTGGTGGGCGCCGGGCGAACGCTGACCACGGCCTATACGTACGACTTTTTTAACAACCCCAGCAGCAGCAAGCTGGTGCGCGGCGACAACAACGACATACTCACGCAGTATCAGTACGACCGGTTGGGGTATCTGGTACAGACCAACTACGCCACGGGGCAAATTGCCTACAATACGTATAACCGAAATGGTTTGTTGATCAAAAACGTCGTGGCTGGCGGCGAGGAAGGGCAGACGTGGGAGGTACAGGTCAACGCGTACACCTACGACGATACCGATCGCCTGATCTCGACCACGGACCCGGCGGGCGGGGTCACCACAACGCAGCTGACGGCGACCAGCGACCTTGTGACTACCACCACCCAGGTCAAGCAGGGAGGGACGGTGGCCCGCACGACCATCGCCCAGCAGGCGACGGACGGCTCCTACACCCAGCAGACCACGGGCGGCGTAGGTGTCAAAAATCTGTACGATTATCGTGGCCTGCTCATCGCCACGCAGGAGGTGGGCGGTGGCCAGAGCAGCACGGTGCAGAACGACCTCATGGGCCGTGCCACGCGCACGACGCAGAATATGCACGATGCAGAATCGCGCGTGGATTACGATGCCTATGGCAACGTGCAGAGGGAATGGACCTATGTCCAGACCGACGGAGAGACGAAGAAATACGCGGTGCGCACATACACCTATGACCTGTTGGGCCGTGTGCTGACGGCCAAGGAATATGAAGGGTTGTATGCGTATGGCGCGACGCTGGGCGATGCATATGCGACGACCACCTACGCCTATGAACAGGATCGCCAGACCGATGGGCGCTACAGCAATGTGATGACCACGGCCGATGGCCTGCGCACGGTGACGACGTACAACCAGTTGGATCAGGTCATCAAAGAGGAGCAGTATGGCAAGGACAACGCGTCGGGAGCGCAGACGCAGGGCAAGTACATGGCCAAGGAATGGACGTATGACGGGTACGGGCGGCAGGTATCCATGCAGGCATGGGACGGCGAGGACATGGTGGAGCGCGTGTCGTATACCTACGATCTGTACGATCGCGTGGTGCGCGAGGAGCAGGATGCGTCGCATTACACCACCTACGCATATGACCACATGAACCGCACCAAGCGCACGGAAGTGCACAGCGTAGTCAACGGGCAGGCAGTGATGGTGCCGACCGACACCGTATACGACAAGAACAACCGCGTCTTCCAGCAGGTGCAGGATGGCAAGGAGATCAACTACCTGTATCACGCCACAGGCGAGCTGGCAGAGATCCAATACGGCGATGGCGACGGGCAGCGCGTGGTGCTGTACACGTACGACGATGCAGGACGGCCCACAGCGGTAAAGACGCGGCTGGATACATTTGATGCACAGGGAGAGCGGATGGAAGGCGCGGTCAAGACGGTCAAGACGTATGCGTATGCGAACAACCGCCTGGCGACCGAGACGGAATACCTGGAATTTGATGAAAAGCCGGATGGACAGGGCAAGACACTGACGGGTACGTACACGTGGAACAACGCGTGGTATGCCAGCGGGCTGACGTACAGCGAAGGCACGGCGCAGGAGCAGATGAGCCAGACGCGCGACGCCCGGGGATACCTGACGCAGGTGAGCTACCAGGGCACGCACAGCAGCCTGCAGCGCAGCGTGAGCGAGAGCTATGGATACGACGCCATCGGGCGCCTGACGCAGCGGCAGGCACAAAAGCAGAGCGGGATTGCGCCGACGCAGACGTTCACCACCACGTACGGGTACGACGTAGGCAACAACAAGCTGTATGAGACGCAGCAGGAAGGCGACGAGATCACGACGCAAAAGTACGTGTACAACGGGCTGAACCAGCTGACCAGCGTGCAGATCGGGCAGGGAGCGTACAGCGCGGTGAGCACGTGGATTGAGACGGGCAGCTATACCTACGATGCATTCGGCAACCGCATCAGCGAGAGTCAGTATGCGTACAGCTTTGAGGCGGGCAACAAC
>DXZF01000271.1 GCA_019415425.1 Bacillota bacterium
CTGTTTGCATGGGCACAGTGATGGGTGATAAAAATTTTGGGTGAAATGGCAGGGGAACAAATGTGTCGAATCGAATTTACCTGGAGGCCAATCCGTACCAGGTGCGCGTTGCGCTGACCGAAGACGACTCCCTGGCGGAGCTGTACATCGAGCGCAAGGGCGGGGAACGCCTGGTGGGCAATGTCTACAAGGGCAAGGTCAAAAATGTATTGCCTGGCATGCAGGCGGCGTTTGTGGACATTGGACTGGAGCGCAATGCGTTTTTGTATGCGGGCGATATCAATTTTGATGAAGCCGACTTTCACTTCCGTGGCAAAAACGAAAAGAAGGAGCACGCCTGCCCCGATATCCGCCAGCTGGTGCGGGTGGGGCAGGAAATCATGGTGCAGGTCATCAAGGAGCCGTTTGGTACCAAGGGGGCGCGCATTACCACCAACATCACGTTGCCGGGCCGCTCGCTGGTGCTGATGCCCACGGCGGACTACGTGGGCGTGTCGCGTCGCATCGAGGACGAGGAGAAGCGCATGGAAATGCGCGCGCTGCTCGAGGAGATTCGGCCGCCGCACATCGGCCTCATCGCGCGTACGGTGTCCTTTGGGATGACGCGTGAGGAGCTTGAGGCACAGATTCAGGAGCAGATGAAGCTGTACCGCCAGATCATGCTGCACTATGAAGACGTCAAAGCGCCCTCGCTGGTGCACAGCGAAGAGAGCCTGGTGTATCGCACGGCGCGCGATATGCTGCGCGAGGATATCGAAAAGTTTTACATCAACGATCCCGAAGTCTACCAGCGCGTGCGCCGCACGGTACAGGCCTTAAGCCCGCAGCTGCTCGATCGTGTAAAGCTGTTCCACAAGCACTACGACCTGTTTCATTACTATGGGTTGGACAACAAGATCGACAAGGCGCTGCGCCGCAAGGTGTGGCTCAAAAGCGGCGGGTACCTCGTGTTTGACCATGCCGAGGCGCTGACGGTCATCGACGTCAACACCGGCAAGTACGTGGGCACCAACGGCGATCTGCAGCAGACCATTCTCAACACCAATATCGAAGCGGCGCAGGAGGTGGCACGCCAGATCCGCGTGCGCGATATCTCCGGCATCATCGTGGTGGATTTTATCGATATGGAAGATGCCGCCAACCGCGAAAAGCTGCTGGATGTGCTGCGCCAGGCCACCAAGCGCGACCGCACGCGCACCAGCATCATGGGCATTACC
>DXZF01000272.1 GCA_019415425.1 Bacillota bacterium
GGCTAAAGGGGCTGACCGTTTCCGACAAGTACGACGGCATGTACAAATTCTTTCACGCGTGCGTGGCCCGGGGCGTTGCGCTCGCGCCGGAGCCGCTGTTTCTCATCAACGAGCGCACCGACTACCTGGAGGGGCAGATCACCCAGACGCCCTACGATTTTCTGGCCTGCGTCCCGGTCGTGCCCGAAAAGGCGCCGCCGGATGCCGTGCGCTTTCCCGCCTGCAACGCCTTTAGCATGTTGGTCTACGGCGGCTACGGCAACCAGCGATCCGTCTGGCTGCAGTTTGGCCACGAGATACGCAGGCGGGGACTGACGCCCGCAGGGTACCCGCGGGTGATCGCGGTCGTCGCCCCGTACACCGGTCGGGAGATCGCGCCTAACAGCTACTGCACCTGGCTGGTGCAGCCGGTGCAGGATTGACGCTGCACCCGCTTTGCGCAAAATCGGCGTCGCGCAGGGCCACTGCGCCCCGTCTGGCGCCCACAACCGGCCCGCCGGCAGTTGCAAAATTCAAAAGGCTGCCATCCGGCAGCGCGAATGGGAGGCTCGCATCATGGGAATAGGAGAGGCATTGACGCAACTGTTCACGGACGATCCCGTCAACTGGGTCAAGTGGGGGGTCGTGTTTCTGGTTCTCATATTGGGGTATGTCGTGGCGGTGCCGCTGTACAAGAAGGTGCACTACGCGATGAGCTTTGAGCGCAAGCGCGACGTGGCCAGGAGCCGAAATCACGTGATTGAGGCGACGCTGATAAGAAGGCGTCCCCGGGGCGAGGTGGCCAACTACAACTGGGTTGCCACCTATCGCTACACGATCGACGGGGTGGAAAAGCAGTACACCGCATATTTCAAACACCCCCAGACGCCGCCGCTGCGGCTGTATCTGTACTACCTGAAGAACCCGAACCGGCTCTTTTCGTACGACGAATACCACTGGGAAAGCCATAAGGGCCTGCTGCTGCTCCCCCTCATCTTTCTTCCCTGGATCCTCGCCCTGCTGGCCATGTGGATTTTGAAGATCGAACACCCCGGCCTTTGAGCGGGCATCGCCAACTGAGACACCTGCAGTGTACCTCCCCGCCGCTGCTCCCA
>DXZF01000273.1 GCA_019415425.1 Bacillota bacterium
ACAGTGGACAGGCGGCCGTACAACCGCATATCAGCGATCTGCTATGCTCAGTCGTGATTGGCGCCATTCAAGTGCAACAGCTTGAACAGCTCGACGATGAGCAGCTGTGCAAAGGACAATCCAGCCACGGTCAGCCACTGCTGCAGGCTCAGATCCACCAGGCTGAATACGCGTTCCAGCGGCGGCACGACCAGCACCAGCAGCATGCACAGCGTAGAGAGCAGCGTAGCGCCCACAAGGTATTTGTTGGGGCCCACAGCCTTGGAAAACGCGCTGTGGCGGGCGGAGCGCACGCTGTACGCGTGCAGCAGCTGGCTAAAGGCCAGTACGCAGAACGCCATCGTCCGGCCGACCTCGATGCTGCTCTGGCTGCCGATGGTAAAGGCCGCGAGCGTCAGCGCGCCGACCACGACGCCCTGGTAACACATGCGCCAGACAATGCCCTTGGAGAAGATGGACTTGGTCTGTTTGGCCTTGCGCTCCATGATCCCGCGCTCAGCCGGATCCACGCCCAGCCCCAGCGCCGGCAGGCTGTCGGTTACAAGGTTGACCCACAGGATGTGCACCGGCAGCAGCGGTTCCGCCCAGTTGAGCATGGTGGCGACAAACAGCGTCAAGATCTCGCCGATGTTGCACGAGAGCAGGAACTGGATGGCCTTGAGGATGTTGTCGTAGATGCGGCGTCCCTCTTCCACCGCCGAGACGACAGTGGCAAAGTTGTCGTCGGTGAGGATGATGTCGGCAGCCTCTTTGGCCACCTCGGTGCCCACGATGCCCATTGCGCAGCCGATGTCGGCATTCTTGAGCGCCGGGGCGTCATTGACGCCGTCGCCCGTCATGGCCACCACGTGGCCGTGTGCCTGCCAGGCATTGACAATGCGCACCTTGTGCTCGGGCGAGATACGGGCATAGACCGAGATCTGTTCGACCTTCTGCGCCAACTCCTCCTCGCTCATCTGCTCCAATTCCGCCCCGGTGATGGCCAGATCGCCCTCGCGCAGAATCTCCAAGCTCTTGGCAATGGCCACTGCCGTGGTCAGGTGATCGCCCGTGATCATCACCGGGCGAATGCCGGCGCTCTTACAGGTGCGCACCGCATCCCGCGCCTCTTCGCGCGGCGGATCCATCATACCGGTCATGCCCACAAACGTCAGATGCTGTTCCAGCGTATCCATCTCGTCTTTGCCGGGGATGGCATCGATGTACTTCATCGCCATGCCCAGCACGCGCAGTGCCTTTTGCGCCATGGCGTCATTGGCCTGCTGCACGCGCTGCACCTGCTGCTCATCCAGCGGCACCTGCGTTCCATCCTGCAACACGCTCTCGCAGCGCGCCAGCAATACGTCCACCGCGCCCTTGACAAACACGATTCGCTTGCCTTCGGCCTCGTGCACCGTGCTCATCAGCTTGCGCTCCGAGTCAAACGGCAGCTCGGCCACGCGCGGCATCTCCTGGTCGGTACGGGAT
>DXZF01000274.1 GCA_019415425.1 Bacillota bacterium
AGATGTGTATAAGAGACAGGCGCAAGACGATGGAGAAGATCAGGGCCGTGGTGGAGCAGGCATAGCGCACACGGGCGGCAGGGCGGCCTGCCGTTCCCATGCGCGCGGGCATCCCCCGGCACAGCAGGCGGACAGGGCACGGCGGCCCTGTCCGCCTTTGCATTGCGGCGCGGGCGGCGGGCACGTTTACAATCCGCGGCGGGAGCGATATAATAAACCATTACAGAGAACAGATACAGGCCGGCGCGGCACGCCGCACGGGACAAAAGGGGTACGCATGGATCCGATACAAAAGCTATATATTGAAGCGAGTACATTGTGCAACCTCGATTGCAAGATGTGCATGCGGCGCACGTGGCAGGGCGAGCCGATGGGCCACATGGACATGGACGTGTACAGAAAGGTGATCGACGAGGCGGCGGGGATGGACAGCATCCACACCGTGTTCTTCGGCGGCATTGGCGAGCCGATGTTCCACCCGCAGTTTGTGGAGATGGTGCGCCTGGCCAAGGCGGCCGGCAAGCGCGTGGAGGCGGTGAGCAACGGCACGCTGATCAACCAGGAGACCGCGGTCGAGATGATCGAGGCGGGGCTGGACGAAGTGTGGATCAGCGTGGACGGCTTTGACGAGGCGATGTACAACGAGATCCGCGTCTACGGCGATTTCAACCACGTCAAGACCAACATCCTCTACCTGCTCAAGCTGCGCGAGATGCCGCAGTACGCGCACTTTGACGTGGGGCTGACGTTTGTGGCCATGAAGGACAACGTGCACCAGCTGCTGGACCTGATGAAATTTGCCTGGCGCGTCGGCGCGAGCGACGTCAAGGTGACCAACATCCTGCCGTACTCGGCCGAGAATGTCGAGCAGGCGCTGTACTGGCGCACGCTCAAGGAGGGCGCGTTTGACGAGCGCAAATCCGTGCAGAAAACCGGGTTCCCGCGCTCGTGCCACGTGGATTTCCCCATCATGGACATCCGGCCCGACACCGTCGGCGCGCTCTCGCACATGCTGGGCACCGGCAACACCTTTTCCATCATGGGGCAGCCGCTCTCGCGCAAGATCGGCTACTGCAGATTTGTGCAGGAGGGCAACGTCTTTGTGCGCTGGGACGGCGAAGTGACGCAGTGCATGGCGCTCTTGCACCCCAGCGTGACGTACATGCACGGCAGGCAGCGCAACCTGCTGCCCAAGAGCTTTGGCAGCGTCAGGACGCATACGCTCCAGCAGGTGTGGGAGGACGAGGCGTACGTGGCCTTTCGCGAAAAGGTGAAGAAGTTCGACTTCTCCTACTGCGTACAGTGCGGTGGCTGCCACCGCCTGGAGAGCAACCAGGAGGACTGCTTTGGCAATGAGCACCCCACCTGCGGCGCATGCCTGTGGGCGCAGGGGTTCATCCAGTGCCCGTAGCTGCGGCACCGGACGGCACGCGGGAAAGACGGCCCGCAACGGATCAATTTGAGCGCAAGGCGCAGATGGGTGGGAAACGATTTGGCGCAACGCCCCGCACGCCGGCCCTTGGACCGGCAGAGCTATAAGCCCGTGAAAACGGTGCGCACCACCGTGATGGTGACGGGCATCATCATTTTGAGCAAGCTGTTGGGCTTTGTGCGCGAGATGGTCATGGCCGCGTACTTTGGCCGCGGCATCGAGAGCGACGCGTACGTCACGGCGTACGGCATTTTGAGCATCATGACGCTGCTGTTTTCCGCCGGCATCGCCTCGACGTTCATCCCCATCTACACGCGCACGCTGATGCGCCAGGGGCAGCGCGGGGCGGACATGTACGCCAGCAACATCCTGACCATCTACTGCATTGCGGGCATTTTGGGCAGCATCCTGGCGTATTTCGGCGCGCCGTGGATCTGCTCGCTGATCTACCGCACGCCCAGTGCAGAGGGCCTGCAATTGACCATCGACCTGACGCGGCTGATGTACCCTTCGCTGGCGTTCTGGGCCATGACGGGCGTGCTGTGCAACGTGCTCAACGCGCGCGAGCAGTTCATCCCCGAACAGCTGATGGGCTTTGTGCTCAGCGCCTGCCTGATCTTTGCGTGCGTGACGTTTCAAGACATCCGCTCGGTGGCCATTGCGGTGTCGGTGGTGGGCGTGCTGCAGTTCGTCCTGTTGCTGCCGTTTTTGCGCGGGCACTTCCGCTACGTGCCGGGCCTGCGGCTTTCGGACAGGCGCATGCGGCGCACGTTCTTCCTGGCCATCCCCGCGCTGATCAGCATGGCCTTTGACGAGATCAACCACCAGATCGACCGCGTGATCGGCACCGGCCTGGGCACCGGGGTGGTGACGGCGCTGTCCAAATCGTACACGCTGGTCACCACTGCGCTGGGCATTCTGGTGGTGCCGATCACCACCATCATGTTCTCGCGCCTGTCCAAGATCGCGGCGAACCGCAACCGCAAGCTGTTCGTCAAGACGGTGCGGGAGAGCATTGAGACCATCGCGCTGATCACGCTGCCCGTGATCGCCATCTGCGTGCTGATGCGAAACGACCTGATCGCGCTGGCGTACCAGCGCGGCGCCTTCACCGCCGACGACACCGCCTTTACCGCGCCGGTGTTTGCGTGCTACATCCTGGGCCTGTTCACCTTTGGGCTGCGCAGCTTCCTCACGCGCGTGTTCTACGCCCTGCAGGACACCCGCACGCCGATGGTGGTGGGCATCTGCTCGGTCGTGCTGAACATCGGGCTCAACCTGCTGTTTTCGCGCTTCTGGGGCGCGATGGGCCTGACGCTGGCCACCAGTTTGTCCAGCGTGGTCGGCTCCATGGTGCTGCTG
>DXZF01000275.1 GCA_019415425.1 Bacillota bacterium
CTCCAGCCCCGAAACGCTGGACGGCCTCGCCCGCATCACCGATGAGCGCGGCATGGGCGCCGGGCGCGGCATTTCCACTGTGCTGTTGCGCACATTGCTCAAAAACGAGACGTTCAAGGAACTGTTCCTCCAGCGGTACGCGTATCACCTGCAGAACACCTTTGCCACCGACCGCGTGCTGGCCAAGATCGACGAGCTGTCCAAGAACATCGAGGATGAAGTGGCGCGCGACCGGGAGCGGTGGGATACCGGCACGATGGACGGCTGGCGCAACCAGCTCAACCGGATGACTTCGTTTGTCAAGGTGCGCAACGACTACATGATCTACTTCGCCCGCAAGTACTTCAACCTTTCGGAAGCGGAAACCATTGAGCGCTTTGGTTCGGTCGGCGTGGATCCCAATGCGTCCAATTAGGAGGTGACGTATGGCAGGCAAATTTCGGCACGAACAGAAATACTACATCAACCAGATGGGGTACCGGATTCTGCGCAGCCGTTTTCGAACTGCGCTGCGGCCCGACGAAAACGCGGACGAGACGGGTGAGTACCATATCCGTTCGCTGTACTTTGACGACCGTGACGACGCTTCGTTGACGACCAAGATCGCCGGCGTAGACGAGCGCGAAAAGTTTCGCGTGCGCATCTACAACAAGTCGGACATGGTCATCCGGCTGGAGCAGAAGCTCAAAAAGAACGAGTACATCTTAAAGCGCAGCTGCGCCATCACCAAGCAGGAATACCAGATGCTGTTGGACGGGGACGGCTCCTTTTTGCTGGAGCGCGGCAAACCGCCCTGCGGCGCGGTGTACGCTGCGTTGACGCAGCGCGGTCTGCATCCGGTCAAGATCGTGGATTATGTGCGCGAAGCGTATGTGTACCCCATCGAAGATGTGCGCATCACCTTTGACAAGGATCTGCGTGCGGGCACGTCGCTGGACCTGTTTGACAGGGACATGCTCACCGTGCCCATGTTGGAACCGGGGTTGATGGTGCTGGAGGTCAAATTCAATGCATTCCTGCCCGGTTTCATTCGCGATCTGTTTACAGGCGTGGAGTCTACCCGCTGCGCCGTTTCCAAATATGCGATCTGTCGCAAATATGACGTTTAGTCGAGGAGGGTCCCTATGAGTAACTTTTTCAACAGCCTGTTTTCCGGTCTGCAAAGCAGCTTTTCCTTTGGCGATATCGGGGTCATGCGCATTCTGATCACCATGTCGCTGGCATTCATGCTGGGCCTGTTGATCTTTTTCGTCTACCGCAAGACGTTTGCCGGCGTGATGTACTCCAAGAACTTCGGCGTCTCGCTCGTGATGCTGACGGTGATCACGGCCTTTGTCATCTTGCCCATCACCAGCAACCTCACGCTTTCGTTGGGCATGGTCGGTGCACTGTCCATCGTGCGTTTCCGTACCGCCGTCAAGGATCCCGTGGACACGGTGTACATGTTCTGGGCCATCGCCACCGGCATCACCGTTGGCGCCAGGTTCTTCCTGCCCGCCATTTTGGCCTCGCTGGTCATCATGTTGTTGCTGCTGGTGCTCTCGTCCATGCGCTTTCGCACGTCCATGCCGTATCTGCTGGTGCTGCGCTTTGCCGAAAACGCCACGCCCAATGTCAATAGCTTGCTGCGCCGTCTGCCGGATACCAACCTCAAGAGCAAGACGGTTTCCGCCAACGGCGTGGAGATGACCGTCGAAGTGCGCCTGCGCGATGCGGACATGCAGGTGGTCGACCGCTTTTTGGACATCCCCGGCGTGTACGACGCCGCCATCATCAGCTACGGTGGCGATATCGTCGCATAATCTCATCCCAATAGGAGCGTGATTGCATGACCATTCGCTATTTGTACCACAGCGGATTTGCCATTCAAGCGCAGACCTGCACCATCGTCATCGACTACTATCGCGATACCTGCGAAGGGGAGCGTTGCGCGGAAAACGGCGTCGTGGCCGAAGACCTTCTCGCCCGGCCCGGCAAGTTTTACGTGCTCAGTTCGCACGGTCATGGCGATCACTTCAATCCGGTGGTGATGTCCTGGCAGGCCAAGCGCCCCGATATCATCTACCTGCTCTCTTCTGACATTCTGGACGCGGGCCTGTGCGCCCCGGCCGGCAACGTACATTTTTTGGCGCCCGGCGATACCTACGCCGACGATTGCCTGTGTGTGCGGGCCTTTGGCTCCACGGATTTGGGCATTTCGTTCGTGCTACAGCTGGAGGGCAAGACGCTGCTGCACGCAGGCGATCTGAACAACTGGCACTGGACGGGGCAGTGGAGCGAGCGCGAAGAGCAGGAGGCGCAGGCACACTATCTGCGCGAGTTAAAGGTTTTGCAATCCGCTATCTCGCATCTGGATGTTGCGATGTTTCCCATCGACCCGCGTTTGGGGGCGGACTGTGGGCGCGGCGCCGAGCAGCTTTTTCAGGCGATCTGTGTGGACCGCCTGCTGCCCATGCACTTTGCCGAACAGTTTGACGCGCCCGCACGCTTTGCAGAGGCACACCCCGATATCCCCACCACGGTATGGACGCGGCGCGGAGAGAGCATTCCCCTTTAACCCATTGCGCCACGCATGCGCTTTTTGTACGAAAGGATGGTTTGCCCCATGAAAGTCAAAGGTACGTTTGCACACTACAATTTCAATGTCCGCGACCTCGATGCATCCATTGCCTTTTATGAAAAGGCGCTGGACCTGCACGTGCAGCGGCAGAACGAGGCCAAGGACGGTTCATTCAAGATGGTCTATCTCACCGATGGACGCACGCCGTTTGCGTTGGAACTGACCTGGTTGCGCGATTGGGATCGCCCGTACAATCTGGGCGATAACGAGATGCACCTGTGTTTCCACGTCCCGGCCGAACAGTATGAAGAGATCTGGGCGTATCATCGTGAAATGGGCTGGATCTGTTATGAAAACGAGGCCATGCACCTGTACTTTATCAGCGACCCGGACGGTTACTGGCTGGAAATCACGCCAGATCGGCGCTGAAAAATCGCGTGCCTGCTATGGGATAGCTGGATTTCTTCCGGTGTCTATGTCCATCGCTGTTGCCCATAGAGGCCCGTGGACCATGTCGTCAAAAAACAGGCCGCCTGAACGTGTGTTCAGGCGGCCTGTTTCCATTGGGGCGTGCATTTGGCAAAGCCCGCCAAGCGCCATGCGATGGATGCGCCATGCAAGCTGCACTTTGGACACGTATTGGTTCTACTGTTTCGCGTTTCACGCTTCAGTTCCGATGGGCGCTCCAAAGGGCAGGGCGCTCCGATACACGGAGGCCGTCTCGCATCGTGCTCTCTCAGCCTTCCCGCTGCTGCCAAAGGCATCGATATTCTTCCAAAAGAAAAAGCGCTGTGTGGTACAGCGCTTTTCTCTATGACCTGTGTATCGATCAATAGTTTTCGGCTTTGATGGCGAAGAACGCCTGCGGATGATCGCACACCGGGCACTTTTCCAATGCCTTTTTGCCGATGTGGATGTGGCCACAGTTGGCGCACTGCCAGACCTGCACCTCTTCACGCGCAAAGACCAGGCCATTTTCGAGGTTGGAAAGCAGCTTGCGATAGCGCTCCTCGTGCTCTTTTTCGATTTGGCCCACGGCTTCAAACAGGAACGCGATGCGATCGAATCCCTCTTCTTTCGCCTCTTTGGCAAAGCCGGCATACATGTCCGTCCACTCGTAGTTTTCCCCGTCCGCCGCGTCGTTCAGATTGACGCGCGTATCCGGCATTCCGTCGTGCAACAGCTTGAACCAGATTTTGGCGTGCTCCTTTTCGTTGCCCGCCGTCTCTTCAAAAAATGCAGCGATCTGGTTGAGCCCTTCCTTTTTGGCCGCCGAAGCATAGTACTGGTATTTGGTGTGTGCCTGCGACTCGCCTGCAAATGCAGTCATCAAATTGGCTTCCGTCTTACTTCCTTTCAATTCCGGCATGTTCATTTCCCTCCATTTTTCGCTCCGCACAAGGGGCGGATGCGATTCTTTCTCTCGATTTGCCCTTGTGCCGTATCGCCAAGTGCAATCTCATTATAACAGTCCAATCGACAAAAAGAAATCGATTTTCCAAATTTATTGAGAATAATTCTCTTTTATATGACCGTTTTTGACCATTTTGTCCCACAGGTTCGCCGTTGCAATGTCATCCCCGTCATTGCGTTGTCGAAACGCCGGCATGGCAATCCCTCTCCCTCTGCATGCGCCCGCTGCAACTGCAAGTGTACAGTGCACCTGATTCTTTGAGACGCGAAACCCGCAGCACAGCGCATCACGGGGTTCATGCCTCCACAATGCCCCATGGTGCCCGAATTTTCCCAGCCGACTGGTCACTACGTACCGCACACCCCAACGACGACATATTTCTTGCATCTATACCGATAATTCGCACAGGCCGATGGGTATAATAGCACTGTGATGGATGAATGGCACGCCACATTGCCCGGTACGGGGCAAGAGCACGACAAAGCTGCGGCAATGTTTATTGACAAATCATTCCTTTCACATGTACCATACCTTATAAGTTCCAGATAAGGGGGCTCATCGTTGAGACGAAGTTTCTTTTTTGACACGTTGAATAAAACGCTGCTGATCGCAGCGCTCATCTTATTCCTTTTGCGCATGCCCATGACGTACGTCTTTGCAGGTGTGTGCCTGGCGCTGGCCATTATGCGCACCTTTTCAGGGGACCGGAGCGCCCGGCAGCGCGAAAACGACATGTTCCGCAACTTCTTTGCGCGCCAAAAGGCCAAGGCCAACGCCAAAAAGGCCACCAACGTGCGCCGGATTCGTCCCGTGTACGAGGGCAAAGCCGGGGAATCCACCATGGGCAAAGAGAAGGGTAGTAAGGAGAAAAAGGCCAAAGTCAAATCCGATGCCACGCACCGCGTGTACAAGTGCCCCAAGTGCAAACAGACGCTTCGGGTGCCGCGCGGCAAGGGCAAAATTCTGATCACCTGTTCCAACTGCGGGCACAAATTCCAAAAGAAAACCTGAAGCGCGTCGCCTCAGCATTGCTGCACGGCAACGAAGCACAGCGCTTTGCGCACGTACAAACAGACGTTTGCGACGTGAAGAAGCTGTGCACAATTTGATACGTTGTCCACAGATTCATCCACAAAAATCACAAGTTATCCACAGTCTTGGGGATTCGTGTAAAGGATGAACGCAAGATTATTGATCATTTTCCCTATGATGCTATAATGTTTGACAGATGGAAAATGCGATCAAAATCAACCACAAAGGAGGAGTAACCAATGAGTAAAATCGTATGTGTCGTATGCAATTGGGAAACCGAATACGAGGGCGGCGTCGCCGCATTGCCGGATGATTTCGTGTGCGAACTGTGCGGCGCCGGCAAAGATTCATTTGAAGACGTGGCCGAATAATGGTAGGGTAATGCATCCTGAAAGCGGTGCACACGGCAGGTGTGCACCGCTTTTATTTTTCATTTTTATCAAAATTATCCGGCCCACCTTCCCACCGTTTTGCCGGCCTGCTACCTTCAAGCCCCGGAACCGCACCGTGCAATGGTATTTCCATATACCTACTATATATAGTGGCTGAGGAAATCGGCACACACATCGCACCTGTATCCTTTCATATAAAGTTGGGGGTTTCGACATTTTTGTAGCACAAAGGGCTTGTCAAAAGAGAAAAGAGATGGTATAGTGACCACACTTTCCCGTGGTTTTCCTGCCGCCAGGCCGACGAAAACCACGTGGAAACCATCGGGTTGCCGGATACCAGATTGACCAAAATTTTCAAAATATGAAAATTAAGTGTTGACAAACGGTTGGCAACTTGATATTATAATCTGGCGCGCTCGCGGAGGGCCCTTAAAGAGAGGGCAGGAAGCGGAGCGGAGAGCACCTTCAAAACTACATAGTGAGGAAGAAGAAACAGAGTTAAAGCCAAGCGATCGAAGGAAGATCGAGCGAGCCGGTCAAACGCAAGGAAAAGACGCGCGCAAGCGTGTTAAAATTTTCAACAAGAGTTTGA
>DXZF01000276.1 GCA_019415425.1 Bacillota bacterium
AGGTGTACAGGCAGTGCCCGCACAATACGCAATCCTGATCGATGATGTGCGCCTGCTCGCCCTTAAAGGAGATGGATTTGACGGGACACTCCCGGATGCACTTGTAACAGTTGCGGCAATTCGCCTCTTTGAGTCGGATGATGCTCACGGTAACCACCTCAGTCACGGCAAAATCAAAAGGGGATCACTCTGCCTGTTGTGCCAACGGCAGAATTTTGTCTGCAAACACATCGTTCACGTTTTGGGCATTGACGCCCTTCACGTCCTCCCCATTGACGCGCATGCAGACGCCGTCCTTGCACTCCCCCATGCAAAAACACGCCTTGAGTTCCACTTGCTGATCCAGTTTATGGGCCCTGATCTTGTCCTGCAGCACGCCGATGACAAAGGCGGAGCCTTTGATGTGACACGAGCTGCCCACACATACTTCCACTACGACCATATTGTTCCACCCGCTGACCTTATCGTTTTTTTTCATTATACGACAAGGCGCGGGTGGATACAACGGCTAAACGATTTGGTTACTTGCTCTGGATGTACTGGTCGATGGCCGCGGCCGCACGTTTGCCCGCGCCCATGGCCAGGATGACGGTGGCGGCGCCGGTGGCGATATCGCCGCCCGCAAACACGCCTTCGCGTGAAGTGGCGCCCGTCTCTTCGTCGGTGACGATGCAGCCCCAACGGTTGGTTTCGAGCCCCTTGGTCGTGGCGCGGATCAGCGGATTGGGCGTCGTGCCGATGGCCACGATCACGCAGTCGGCATCGATTTCAAAGTTGCTGCCCTCAACCGGCACCGGACGGCGGCGGCCCGAGGCGTCGGGTTCGCCCAGCTCCATCTGGATGCACTCCATCTTCTGCACGCGTCCCTTGTCGTCGCCGTGCAGCGCCACGGGGGCGGTGAGGAATTTGAACACGATGCCCTCTTCCTTGGCATGGTGAATCTCCTCCAGGCGGGCCGGCAGTTCTGCCTCGCTGCGGCGGTAAGCAATGGTCACGTGCTCGGCGCCCATGCGCTTGGCACAGCGCGCCGCGTCCATCGCCACGTTGCCGCCGCCCACCACAACCGCATTCTTGCTCTCCAGTACCGGCGTCTCGGAATCCGGCAGGTACGCCTTCATCAGGTTGACGCGCGTGAGGTACTCGTTGGAGGAATACACGCCGATCAGGTTTTCGCCCGGCACTTTCATAAACGACGGCAGGCCGGCGCCGGTACCGATAAAGACCGCTTCAAACCCCTGCTCATCCAGCAGCTCGTCCACCGAGAACAGGCGGCCGATCACGCTGTTGAGGTGGATTTCCACGCCCAGTTCCTTGAGCTTTTCAATCTCGCTCTGCACGATGCTCTTGGGCAGGCGGAACTCCGGAATGCCGTAGGACAGCACGCCGCCCGCGGTGTGGAATGCCTCAAAGATCGTGACGCTGTAACCCAT
>DXZF01000277.1 GCA_019415425.1 Bacillota bacterium
CAGCCAGATGGCGCCGGTCTTTTGCATCTCGGCCGCCATCTCGCGCGTCTGCGTGGGGGAAATGGTGCTCATGTCGATGGCGATCATCCCGGGATGCGCGCCCTCCACCACGCCGCCCTCGCCCAGCATCACGCGGCGCACGTCGGGCGTATCGCTGACGATGGTGATGACGATGTCACTGGCCTTTGCCACTTCGGCGGGGCTGTGTGCCAGCGTCGCGCCCATGTCCACCAGCTCCTGCGCCTTGCTCTCGGTGCGGTTGTACACCGTGAGCGGGAATCCGGCCTTGCGTATGTTCTTGGCCATGGGCTTGCCCATGATGCCCAGCCCAATGAAACCGACTTTGAGTTGTTCCACCATGTATATTCCTCCTATAGGCTCTTTTGCAAGACGACGCAATCGCAACGCATCCCGTTCTTCTCCCCGATGGCGCGCAGCGTGCCGACCATGCAAAAGCCCAGCTTCCGGTGGAACGCCACGCTGTTTGCATTGCTGCCGTCGATCATGGCGATCACCTGCTCCACGCCGCCCGCCTTGCCCAGTTCGCACAGGCGCTGCATCAGCGCACGGCCCACGCCTGCGCCGCACGCCGCGGGATCGAGGTAGATCGTATCCTCTGCGCACGGCCAGTACGCGGCCGCCTCGCGAAAGGCGGAGAGCGCCGCAAACCCCAGCACCGCTTCGCCCGCTTTGGCCACCAGCACCGGGTGCCCCGGATGCGTGTGGGCGGCAAACCAGCTTTCGATGTCGGCATCGCGCAGGGGCTGTGGGCGCCAGTTGTACGTCGTCGTCTCGATATAGTGGTTCCAGATGCGGCGGATGGCCGGCAAATCGGCCGGTGCCGCACGGACAATCTGCATGGGCCTTACTGCTGGCCCACCTTGTGGTTGCACAGCTGCTCCAGCGCCAGGATCAGCGCCTGGCTGCCCATCTCATGGCTGCCCTCAATGCCCTGCACCACGTTGTACAGCTGCTGCACCGTGCTGATGCCGGGCAGCGAGAGGTGATCCGCCTGCACCGCCTGCATCACAAGGCGCAAATCCTTCTGGAACAGGTCGACAAAGAAGCCGGCCGAGTAGTCGCGCTTGACGATCAGCGGGCCGCGGTTGGTCAGCTGCATGGAGTTGGCCGCGCCGCCCGAGAGCACTTCGATCACGCGGTCGCAGTCCAGGCCCTCCTTGCTGGCCATCATCAGGCACTCGCACACGCCCAACAGCGCGTTGCCCAGCGCGATCTGGTTGCACAGCTTGGTCGCCTGGCCCGCGCCGTTGCCGCCCATGAGCGTCACCTTGGAGCCCATGGACTCCAGCACCGGCTTACACGCCTCAAACACCGACGCCTCGCCGCCGCACATGATCGTCAGCGTGCCCTTGATCGCGCCGATATCGCCGCCGGAGACGGGGCAGTCCAGCATGTCCACGCCCTTTTCCTTCAGGCGCGCGGCAAAATCGCGCGTGGCCTGCGGCGAGATGGTGCTCATATCGATCACCACGGCGCCCTCTTTCGCGCCGTGCACCACGCCGTTTTCGCCAAAGAGCACCTGTTCGACATCCGGCGTATCGCTGACGATGGTGATGATCACATCGCTGTTTTGCGCCACGATTTGCGGCGAATCGCACCACGTGGCGCCCGCGGCCACCACTTCATCGGCCTTTGCCTTGGTGCGGTTGTACACGCTGAGCGGGAACCCCGCCTTCAACACGTTCATGGCCATGGGTTTGCCCATGATGCCCAGGCCCACAAATCCGACCTTTACTTTGGTTTGCATTGGTAAGACCCTCCTCGTCTTGGGTTTGCTCCCAGAGCCGGTCGACGCCGGCTCGCATCCTCAATCGAGAGTGTAGTACACCCTCAAGTGTGTGTCAAGAAAACATCCCCCGCGCCGATGGCGCGGGGGATGGAAGTGCCGTGGTCAGCGTACGCGCTTGAGGAAGGCGCGCGTGCGCTCGTTTTGCGGCTGCTCAAAGATCTGCTGCGGCGTGCCCTCTTCCGCGATGATGCCCTCATCCATGAACACCACGTGGTTGGCCACTTCGCGCGCAAAGCCCATCTCGTGCGTGACGACGAGCATCGTCAGCCCCTCGTCGGCCAGATCGCGCATCACCTTGAGCACCTCGCCCACCATCTCGGGGTCCAGCGCAGAGGTCGGCTCGTCAAAGAGCAGCACCTCCGGGTCCATGGCCAGTGCGCGGGCAATGGCCACGCGCTGCTTCTGCCCGCCCGAGATCTGGCGCGGCTTGGCGTTTTGGAACTGCAGCATGCCCACCTTTTCCAAATACATTCTGGCCCGCTGCTCCGCCTCCTCGCGCGAGCGCTTTAAGACCTTGCACTGCCCGATCACGCAGTTTTTCAGAACCGTCATGTTGTCGAACAGGTTGAACTGCTGGAACACCATGCCCACCCGGGCGCGGTACTGCGAGAGCGAGAGCTTCCCCGCGTGGATGTCCTGGCCGTGGAAGGTGATGGTCCCGCCCGACGGGTCCTCCAGGAGGTTGATGCACCTGAGCAGCGTGCTCTTGCCGCTGCCGCTCGGGCCGATGATGCACGTCACGTGCCCGGGCATGACGGCAAAGTCGATATCGCGCAGCACCACGTGGCTGCCAAAGGACTTCTGCAGGTGCGAGATGCCAATGATCGGTTGCTCCATCTGTCAGTGCACCTCCCTGTCCTGCTCGATCTTGATGCTGGTGTTGGGCATGTTCTGCGAGCCCATGATGACGTACGTGTTGGGCCCGTCCATCCTGCGCTCGATCCACAGCATGATGCGCGTGATGGTGAAGGTCATCACCAGGTAGATCATGCACGTGATGAAGAACGCTTCAAAGTACACCATGTACGTGCCCGCCGCGGTCTTGGAGACGTAAAAGAGCTCCGAAACGGTGATGACGCTGAGCACCGACGAATCCTTGATGTTGATCACAAACTCGTTGCCGATCGACGGCATGATGTTGCGGATGGCCTGCGGCAGAATGACGTGGCACATGGTCTGCCAGTGCGTCATGCCGATGGACTGCGCGGCCTCGCGCTGCCCCCTGTCCACCGAGATGATGCCGCCGCGCACGATCTCGGCCATGTACGCGCCGGTGTTGATGGAGATGATGAAGATGCCGGCAAACAGCCAGGGCATGTCTATGTTCAAGTACTGGGCGGCGCCGTAGTAGATGACCATGGCCTGCACCATCATGGGCGTGCCGCGGAACACCTCGATGTACACCACCAGAATGCCCCGTATGACCTTGAGCAGGGCGCGCTTGTACAGCGGGTCCTTTTTCTCAATGGGGATGGTGCGCACGATGCCGATCAGAAGCCCGATCAAAAACCCGATGACCGTGCCCGTGATCGCCACCAGCAGCGTGATCCACGCGCCGCGCGCAAACATGCTCCCGTACTTTTCCAACAGGAATATCACCCAACCGCCAAAGCTCTGCGGCATCTCGTTTCCTCCCTACCCTCGTATCCGCGCCGTGTGCCTTACTGCGCCACGGGCTGGTTCTCGACCGCCTGCTGCATGATGGCCTCGCGCTCCTGCTGGGAAATGCCCGCGAGGATCTCGTTGATCTGCTGGACCATCTCGTCGCTGCCCTTCTTGAGCGCGACCGACACCGCCACATCCTCCTTGGTGACGTTGAAGCCCTGGCCCTCTTCAAACTTGATGTAGGTCAGTTCCGGGTTGGACGCCATGGCCGACACCGCGCCGGGGCGCTCGGAGACGTAGCCGTCGATCTTGCCGGAGTTGAGCGCAACGATCATCGCCGGGAAGGTGTCCATGGCGTTCTGCTTGTCCACGCCCGAAATCTGGTCGATGACGCTGTAGTGCAGCGTGTTGAGCTGGCCGGTGATCTTGGCGCCGCTAAAGTCTGCCAGCGAGGTGGCGTTGGCATACGGGCCGTCCTTCCTCACCACGATGACCAATTCGGATTCATAGTAGGGGTCCGTGAAGTCGACGTTGACCGCCCGCTCCGCCGTGGGCGACATGCCGGCGATGACCGCATCCACCTTGCCGCTGTTGACCGCGGGCGTCAGGCCGTCCCACTCCGTCTTGACGATGACCAGCTTCCTGCCCAGGCCCTCGGCAATGCGCTTGGCGATCTGCACGTCGTACCCGTCGGCATACCCGCCGCCATCGGGCAGTTCCACACTGGTCTCACTCGGCTCGGTCTGCGTCCAGTTGAAGGGCGCATAGTTGCACTCCATGCCCACGCGGAACTCCGCCTGCCCCTGCGTCGCGCCCGAGCCGTCGGGCGTGGGGGTGGCAGCTGCATCGGACCCGCCGCCGCACGCACTCAGGCACAGCGAAAGCGTCAGCAGGCCGATGGCCATCGTACGTTTGAACTGTTTCAACCCAATCTCCTCCTCTTGTGTCAAGCGTCCGATTATTCGAACTTAACTTGTTTATTTTCCCATGAATGACGCCGGAGGGCAAGGGGTATGCGCCAATTTTCTGTCATTTTTTGAACGAATTTTCCCGGACGCAGCAACGCGTGCCTCCCGAACCCGGCGCGCAAAAAGGGGACGCGCGTCGCGCGTCCCCTGTGCCATTTGGTGAAATTGAGCGGGCGTATGGCAAAAGCGCCGCTATTGCTCCATCGAGACCACCACGCGGTACGTGCCGGGCGTGGCCAGCTCCAGCGCCTTTTGGAAGTCCGCAAACGGCACCACGTGCGCGATGAGCGGCTTGACGTTGACCGCGCCCATCTCCAGCAGCTTGGTCGCGCGGCGGAAGTCGTCGGTCGTGGGGCTGACGGTGCCGATCAGCTTGGTCTCGCGGCTGTGCATCTCGCCCAGTTTGACGGGCACCGGCTCGTCGGGGTGCTGCGCGGCGTACAGGATGGTCCTGCCCAGTTTGGCCGACATCTGCATCGCCTGCCCCGCCACCTCGTAGATGGAGGTGGTGTTGATCACCACGTCGGCGCCGCGCCCGCCCGTCTGCGCGCGCACGAACGCCACCTGATCCACTTCCCTGGGCGAAAAGACGACGTCGGCGCCCAGCTCCCTGGCGATCTGCTGCCGGGCGGGGTCGATCTCGGCCACCAGGACGCGCGCGCCGCGCAGTTTGGCCAATTGCAGGTGCAGCATGCCCATGATGCCCGCGCCGATGATGACCACGTCGTCGCCCAGATCGATCTGGGCCAGCGTGATGGAGTGCGTCACGCACGAAACCGGCTCGCCAATGGCCGCCTCGGGGAACGTAAGCGCGCCGTTGTACGGGAACAGCTGGTATTCCGGCAGCGCGATGTATTCCGCCAGCCCGGCCTGCAGGCCGTGTCGGCCGCGCACCTTGTGCAGATTGATGCACTGGTTGTTGTAGCCCTTTTTGCAGTAGTAGCACACCCCGCACGAGGGGAAGGTGCGCAGGATGACGCGCTGGCCGATCTCCCAGTCCTCGACCAGTTCGTCGCCCAGGCCGACCACCACCCCGGCGGCCTCGTGCCCGCCCATGTACGGTTTGGGCGGGTCGGTGATGCCGCGGAACACGCGCTGCTCCGTGGTGCACAGCGCACACGCCTTGATCTGCACCAGGATCTCGCCCGCGCGCGGCACCGGCTTTTCCACTTCCAGGATCTTCGTCTTTCCCACATCGGTGATGGCGGCAACCTTCATCATTTCCATGCGTTTTCATTCCTCCTCTTTGAGCGCGCACGCCGGGCCGCCCACGCACAAGGCAAAGGGACCCGGCGCGCGCCGGATGGGCAGCGTTACGCCACGGGCGCGGTGTTGCTCAGGATGCCAAAGGCCCCCAGGACAAAGCCCACGATGGCCAAAAGGCCCATGATCTTGTTGGCGGACCAGCCCTTTTTGAGCAGGCGGAAGGTGAAGAACGTCACGCCCAGCGGCAAAAGGCCTTTGAGAATGGCGTCAAACAGGTCGGTTTGCAGCAACATGTACTTGGCTTCCTCCGTCGCGGTGGCGGCGGCAAGCTGGATTTTGATGGGCGTGTAGACCTTGACGTTGGTGGCCACCAGCGCCCCCATGACCACGCAGCCCAGGATGCTGGCCGCGAGCAGCAGGGTGTCCATCAGGCCGCCCTCCAGGATGCGGTTGACCGCCTCCCTGCCCCAGCGGTAGCCGTACATCCACATGAAATACGCGATGCCGATGATGCTTGCGGCGTTGAGCACCACAAAGAAGATCGGGGCCAACAGGTTGCCCTGCATCGCCATGCCGATGCCGATGGACAGGAACAGCGGGGTCAGAATGCCCTGGACGATGGTATCGCCAATGCCGGCAAACGGGCCCATGAGGCCGGTCTTGACCGCGGTGATGGATTCCGGGCTGATGGGGCTCTCATCCACACCGGTGTTGGCGCGCTCCTCCTCCATGGCGCAGATGGCGCCGTGGATGATGGTGCCGACGTTGGGCTCGGTGTTGAAGAAGGCCATGTGCTTTTCCATTTCGTGCGCAATCTCTTCCCGGCTGCCGTACAGGTCCTTGAAGATCGAGTACATGGCCTGTGCAAACGAGATTGCCTGCAGCCGCTCGTAGTTGTAGCAGCTGTGTGAGAAGAACATCCAGTTCCAAAACGCCCTGCGAAGCTGGCGTTTGCTGATCGTCTTGCGGTTTTCCGCCATCAGTTCGCACCTCCTGTCCGGGGTTTGACGCCCATGACCGCCACGTAGGCGATGATCACGCCGATGACTGCGATGAGCACGTTGCTGAAGTTCAGGTACATCAGCAGCAGGAATCCCACAAAGAAGAACGGCATGGTGTTGGCTTTGCCGATGTTGTTGAGGTTGATGCAGATGCCGATGCACGGCAGCATGCCGCCGATGGTCTGCAGGCCGTTCATCGCCCACTGCGGCAGGTTTTCCACGGCCGCGGCCACCACGGTGGGGCCGAAGATGCAGGCGAGAAAGACCGGGATGAAGCCGGTGCAGAAGTAGATGGACTGCGGCAGGATGACGTTGGACACAAACAGCATCTTGTAGTTGCCCTTGAGCGCGTACCGCTCCGACAGGTGCGTGATCGGCGAGTTGATGACCATGCGCAGCATCAGCCGCAGGTTGCCGATCAGCCCCAGCGGCACGGCCAGTGCGATGGCCGCCGAGGCATCCAGGCCCGAGGCCAGCGCCAGCGCGGTGCCCAGCGTGCCGGCCATGTTGGGGTCGGCCGCCTGTGCGCCGCCGGCGGAGATGTGGCCGATGTACAGCACGGCGATCTGCGCGCCGATGAGCATGCCCTCCATGGGCTTGCCTAAGATGAGTCCGACAACAGTGCCGCCCACGAGCGGCTTGCTGATGGTATAGCCGCCCACGCCCAGGG
>DXZF01000278.1 GCA_019415425.1 Bacillota bacterium
TATCTATACCGAAGGGGACATTGAGGACTATGACGGCCTCAACATCCAGCTGGCGACCAACAAGTGGGGCCTGGACTTCAACCGCAACTATCCCTACGGCTGGTTCCCCGAGGTGCGTCAGCCCGGCGCGGGCCCGTACCCGTTGAGCAACCCCGAAAACAAGGCGCTGGTGGACTTTGTGTTGGCGCATCCCAATATCGGTTCGGCCGACACGATGCACACCACAGGCGGCGTCATCGTGTATCCGCCGGGAACCAAACCCGAAGCAGAAGGGGAAAAGCGCGATATGGCCATGTACCGCGCCGTGGGCGCCATGGCCACGCAGGAACTGGGCTATGACTGCGTCAACATCTTTGACGAATTTCTGGCCGACAATAAGAACTACTCCTCGGGCGCGTATGACGACTGGCTCTACCAGACCCAGGGCATCCCGGCGTATACGGTGGAACTGTGGGATCTGCAGCTTCGCGCGGGCGTAGAGGGCGTGTGGCCGCGCAACGCCTCGCACCAAAAGACCGATGCGCAAAAGGAGCAGGATTACGCCAAGATCATCGCCTGGGTGGATCAGCACGTGGGCAAGGACGCGTTCCAGCCCTGGACCAAACTGGAGCATCCGCAGCTGGGCGAGGTGGAGATCGGCGGCATGGACTTCAAATTCACCATGCAGAACTGCCCGCCCGCGTACCTGCAGCAGGAGGTGGAAAAGACCACCCGCTACTGCCTGCGCCATGCGGCGGTGCTGCCGCACCTGTCCATCGACACCATGACGGCAGAGCAGCAGGCCGAGGGCGTATATGTGGTGGAAGCCGTGGTGGGCAACCGCGGATACCTGCCCACGTTCCTGACGCAGGAAGCGCTGAACATGAAGGTGGATCAGCAGCTCAATGCCGAATTGACCGTGCCGCAGGGCGCGGAGGTAATCATGGGCCAGAAGAGCGGGCAGATCGGTCATCTCGAAGGCTTCGCGGGCATCCCGTCGTCGTACGGATACGATTTCATTACCACCAGCAAGCACGATCCGCTGTGCAAAAAGCTGCAGTGGGTGGTCAAGGGGCAGAGTGGCCAGACGGTCAGCCTGTGCGTCAAAGGCGCCAAGGCGGGCAAAGCGCAGGCCGAAGTGGTTTTGCCGTAAAAATTGGACATTGACAGGCCGCAAAGAGGATGGCGTACGCCATCCTCTTTTTCTGATGGGGGCGAGCGGATACCGTGTAAAAAGCGCGCAATGCGCGCTTTTTCGACACAAAGTCTCATTGACGCAGCGCGCTGCGGTGCCGTATACTGAAGCTGTCCCATTTACAATGTTTGTTTTTTTGGAAGGCAGCTGCGGCGGTACCGTGGTTTATTTTGCCCATTTTTTGGAAGGAGTCCGTCCATGACCCGAGAGCAATACATGCAAAAAAAGGTGCCGGAGCTACGCGAAATGGCGGCGGCGCTGCACATTCCCGCCTCGCAGATGCGCAAGGCGGAACTGATTGATGCACTGATGGCGCATCAGGCGGATGTGGCGTCCCAGGAGGAGCCGCGCGAGGCGGCGACCATGCACGCAAGCGAGTCCGGGGAGGGGAAGCGCACACAGCGGACGCAGGGCGCAAAGGGCAGGCCGCGCAAGCAACCGGCACAGGGCGGCGCGGGGAAGCGCGCCGGGGCTGTTTCGGCACAGACGGAGCCTCCAACCGCCGCTGTAGAGGAGACGGCGCAGGAAAAGGCACACCATGCGGCCAGCAGCAAAAAACCGGGCACGGCGGCGCGCAACAGGCGCTCTACCGCGCAGACGCCGCGCAAGCAGCAGGCGCCGGCGCGCGTACAGCGCATGCACCCGGCCATGGAGCGGCCCACGCAGGCGCGCAACAACGGCGGCCATGGCGCGCACGGCGCCAACGACACGGTCGAGGCGCTGTTGCAGAGCGGCGAGTGCGGCGAGTGCGAAGGCGTGCTGGAAGTGCTGGCGGACGGGTATGGCTTTTTGCGCGGGGACAAGAACCCGGATAAGCGGGACGTATACGTCAGCAATGCACAGATCCGCAAGTTCGGCCTGCGCACGGGCGATTATGTCAAAGGGCGCACGCGCCCGGTGGTGGAGGGCGACAAGCGCCTGGCGCTATTGTACATCGATACCATCAACGGCATCGAACCGCAGCGCGCGGCGCAGCGCAAGGCGTTTGAGGACCTGACGCCGGTCTATCCCGACGAGCGGCTGACGCTCGAATACGCCGGCAGCCCGGATCTTTCGCTGCGCATGATCGACCTTGTCGCCCCGATCGGCAAGGGGCAGCGCGGGTTGATTGTGGCGCCGCCGCGCTCGGGCAAGACGGTGCTGCTGCAGAAGATCTCCAATGCGATTTCGCACAACCACCCCGATGTGGAGCTGATCATGCTGCTCATCGACGAGCGGCCCGAAGAAGTGACGGACATGCAGCGCACCACCAAGGGGGAAGTGGTGTACTCGACCTTTGACGAGCTGCCCGAGCACCACACCCGCGTGGCCGAAGGCGTGCTGGAGCGCGCACAGCGCATGGTCGAGCACGGCAAGGACGTGGTGATTCTGCTGGACAGCATCACGCGCCTGGCGCGGGCGTACAACCTGACCATTGCGCCCACCGGGCGTTCGCTTTCGGGCGGCTTGGATCCGGGCGCGCTCTTTCGGCCCAAACGGTTTCTGGGCGCGGCGCGCAAGCTGGAGGAAGGCGGCAGCCTGACGGTGATCGCCACGGTGCTGGTCGAGACCGGGTCGCGCATGGACGACATCATCTTTGAAGAGTTCAAGGGGACCGGCAACATGGAGCTGCACCTGGACCGCAAGCTGAGCGAAAGGCGCATCTTCCCGGCGATCGATATCTACAAATCCGGCACGCGCCGCGAAGAGCTGCTGCTCTCGCCCGACGAGCTCAAGGGCATCGCCACCATGCGGCGCATCATGCAGAACGGCGCGCCGGCCGAGGTGACGGAGCACTTTATCGATCTGATGGCGCGCACGCGCGACAACGCCGCGTTTTTGCGCAGCGTGCAGGAATATGTACGCATCATGGAAAAAGACGGATATTCGCTGCGCCGTGGGTGACAGCACGTGTACAAGGTGATATAATTGGGCCGAAGTGAGGGAAGATGCACCTTGGATATTTTGGTCATGGTTTTCATGAGCCTGCGGCTCAAGCGCGCGTGTGCGCGGCTGCGCATGCCCAGTGCGATGCACATCGTGCGGCTGGTCTTTTACTTTGTGCTGTGCGAGCTGCTGGGGCTGTACCTGACGGCGTATCTGCAATTGCCGTCGGTGCCGGCCGTCATCCTCTCGTTTGTCATCGGCCTTGTGGGCGGGTGGCTGTCGTACCGGCAGACGATGCGCTTTTTGGACTTCTACGAGCATTCCGACCACGATTCGTCGCAAAATCCGCCGCAAATCCCGGGCGACGGAGAAAATTGACAAAGAAAACAGCGGTTTCGGCTTGCTTTTGCGCGCAACCGCTGTTATAATTATCGCTGCTACTTTGAAGGAAGAAGGTGGAACGATTGAAGGAGAATATTCACCCGCAGTATGGCCAGTGTGTCGTCCGGTGCGCTTGCGGAGAGACGTTCACCACCGGTTCGGTCAAAAAAGAACTGAAGGTTGAAATCTGCTCCAAGTGCCACCCGTTCTATACCGGCAAGCAGAAGCTCGTCGATACGGGCGGACGTGTCGACCGCTTTAAAAAGCGCTACGGTATGTAAATCCCCATACGCGAAACGAACAGGCCGGGCTCTTTCGGCCTGTTTTTCGTATCTGGGTCAAGAGATGGACGGAGAAGTGGATGAAACCGATGAATTTGGGCGGACAGGCCGTGATGGAGGGCGTGATGATTCAGGCCCCGCGCAAGGTCTGCATGGCCGTGCGGCGCAAGGACGGCTCCATCACGCTGTGCGAGGAACCCTTCGTGCCGACCGGCGACAGGCACCCGATGGCCAAGTGGCCGGTGGTGCGCGGGGTGGTCAACCTGTGCACGCAGTTGGGCCGCGGCTACCGCATGCTGATGAAGAGTGCCGATTACATCGCGCTGGACGAGGGCGAGGCACAGGAGGACAGCGGATTCGGCCTGTGGGGCGTTCTGGCCACCGTCGTGGCGGTGGGATTGGCCATCGGGCTGTTTGTGGTGCTTCCGTCGCTGTTGACCGGATGGCTCTGGCCCACGATGGGCAACGCGCGCTTTTTGGTCGAGGGGCTGTTTCGCATTTTGATTCTGGTGCTGTACATGGCGTCCATTGCGCTGATGAAGGATATGCGGCGCATGTTCATGTACCATGGCGCCGAGCACCGCGTGCTGCACTGTTACGAGCATGGCGTGGAACCGACCCCGGAAAACAGCAAGCGGTATCCCGTCGTGCATCCGCGCTGCGGCACCAGCTACCTGTTTTTGGTGATGGTGGTCAGCATTCTGGTGTTTGCGGTGGTGGGGCGCGGCAGCAACCTGTGGATGGGCATGCTGCTGCGCATCGTATGCCTGCCGCTTGTGGCCGGGCTGGCATATGAGCTGCTGCGCTTTGCCGCCCGGCACGAAAATATACTGGTGCGCATCGTGCGCGCGCCGGGGCTGTGGTTGCAGCGGCTGAGCACGCGCATTCCCGACGACGACATGATCGAGGTGGCGGCCGCGGCGTACCGGGCCGCCATGCGCGAGGATGCGCAGGAGCAGCCATGTGCACATTGACGGGTTTGATGCCCATCCAGGCGCTCAGGTGCGTGCAGGGCATGCTGGGCACGTATGAGGATGCAAGGAGCGATGCGCGGCTGATCGTGTGCCATGTGCTCGGGTGCGATCTGGGCGGGCTGTTGATGCAGCAGGCGCCGCTGACCACCGCACAGGCACAGCAGGTACAGGCGCTGGTGGCAAGGCGGAAGGCGCATGAGCCGGTGCAGTATCTGCTGGGCGAGGCCTATTTTTACGGGCGCAGGTTTTCGGTGACGCCCGACGTGCTGATTCCGCGCTTTGATTCCGAGAGCATGCTCGCCTGGGTGGTACAACATCTGCCGCCGCACGGCCGCGTGGTAGACGTGTGTACCGGCAGCGGTTGCCTGGCCGTCACGCTCAAACTGGAACGGCCCGACGCGCAGGTGTGCGCGAGCGATATCAGCGCTGCGGCGCTGCGCGTGGCGCGGCAAAACGCCGACGCGCTGGGCGCAGAGATCGCGTGGACGCAGGGCGATTTGCTGCAGCCGTTTGAGGGCAGGCAGTTTGACTGCATCCTCGCCAATCCGCCGTATATTCCCACGGCAGATCTACAGGGGCTGCAGGTGGAGGTGGCGGCGCACGAGCCGCGCCTGGCGCTGGATGGCGGCGCGGACGGCCTTGTGCTGATGCGCGAACTGGTGCGGCAGGCCAAGCGGGTGCTGCGCCCGGGCGGCCAAATGTGTGTGGAGATCGGCTGCGAACAGGGCGAACAGGTGGCGGCGCTGTTTGCCGCCCACGCGATGACACAGATCGAAATTCATCTGGATATGCAACGGCGTCCGCGCTTTGTGACGGGGACGCGCAAGGAGGAACGTGCATGATCGAACGGCTCAAACAAATTTGCGCGCGCTATGAGGAACTGGGGCGCGAGATCTCTTTGCCCGACGCCATGGCCGACATGGACGCCTGGCGCGCGATGGTCAAGGAACACGCACAGCTGGAGCCCCTTGCGCAAAAGAGCGAAGCGTACCAGTCGGTGTGGGCGCAGATGGCGGACTGCAAAGAGATGATGGAGGATGAGGACGCGCAGATGCGGGAACTGGCGGCGCAGGAGCTGCGCGCGCTCACGGAACAGGCGCAGGCGCTGGAAGAGGAGATTCGCGTACTGCTGTTGCCCAAAGATCCCAACGACGAGCGCAACGTCGTCATGGAGATCCGCGCCGGTACGGGCGGGGAGGAGGCGGCGCTGTTCGGCGCCAATCTGTAC
>DXZF01000279.1 GCA_019415425.1 Bacillota bacterium
TGGAACACCATGCCCACGCGGGTGCGGATGGCCTTTTTGTCGTACTTGCCCGCCAGCACGGTGCCGTCCACCGTCACCTTGCCCCGCTCCACGGGGATGAGGCCGTTGAGGTGTTGGGCGAGCGTGCTCTTGCCGCTGCCGGTATGCCCGATGATTCCCACAAAGCTGCCGTCCTCCACCGTGAAGCTCACATCGCTGAGCGCTTCCACGGCAAACGGCGTACCGGCAGAGTACGTATGCGTCAGATGTTCCACTACAATTGACATAGGTGCTCCACCATCTCTTCCATCGAAAGCCCGACGCCCGCATCGATGCCCAGCGCGCGCAGCTCCTGCGCCAACTGCATCAGCGGCGGCAGTTCCAGCCCCAGTGCGAGCAGTTCGTCCAAATGTTCGGTAAAGACCTGCTGCGGCGTGCCGTCCAACGCCACGGTGCCCCCGTGGAGCACCACCATGCGTTGTGCGCGCAGCGCTTCGTCCATGCTGTGCGTGATGTGCACCACCGTGATACCCTGCGCGTGCAGCTCGTCCATGGCGGCGAGCACGGCCTCGCGCCCCATGGGATCCAGCATGGACGTGGATTCGTCAAACAGCACCATCTGCGGTTGCATGGCCAGCACGCCCGCGATGGCGATGCGCTGCTTTTGCCCGCCCGAGAGCATGTGCGGCGCGCGCGTGGCAAACGCCTCCATGCCCACGGCGCGCAGCGCGCCGTCCACGCGTGCGCGCAGCTGCTCGCTGGGTACGCCCAGGTTCTCGGGGCCAAACGCCACGTCTTCTTCCACGACCGATGCGACGATCTGGTTGTCGGGATTCTGAAAGACCATGCCCGCTCTTTGGCGGATGGGCAGTACATTGGCCTCTTCAGACGTATCCAGCCCAAAGGTGACAACGCGCCCCTCTTGAGGGGTGAGCAGCGCGTTGACATGGCGCGCCAGCGTGCTCTTGCCGCTGCCGTTGCGCCCAGCCACCGCTACGTATTCCCCCTGTGTGATGGACAGGTTCAATCCGGATAGCGCATTGTGCGCGCCGTACGCGTACACCACTGCTTCACAGCGCACTGCCTCGTGCATGTCCTTCCCCCCTTTTGCACATGCAACAAAGGGGAGCCAATCGGCTCCCCCGTGTACACCCATTGCGATCAGACCAGTTCCAAAATGGCCATGGGCGCGGCGTCGCCCCTGCGGGGGCCGACCTTGACGATGCGCGTGTAGCCACCGCCCTGTCCCAGGTCCTTGGCGCGCGCAGCGTAGTGCGGGCCAATCTCGCGGAACAATTTCTCCACCACGGGGTTGTTGATGTGCCCCGTGCGCTCTTTGTAATCGCCTTTGGATTCCTTTGCGCCCTTTTCCATGGGCACGTTGTACAGGTAGGCCATCATCCGACGGCGGGCCGCCAGCTTCGAGGGCGCGTCGTTGGTGTACGTCTGGCCCGCTTTCTGTACCTCTACGGTGTTGTCGTATTCGCGCACCGCCAGCGTGATGATCTTCTCTGCGATGCTGCGCACTTCCTTGGCGCGCGTCTGGGTGGTTTCGATCCTGCCGTTCCAGATCAGCGCGGTGGTCAGGTTGCGCAAAATGGCCTGCCGCTGGTCAGTGGGCCTGCCCAGTTTGCGATTTGCCATTGGAATTCCCCTCCTTATTCGTCGCTCGCACGAAGGCCAAGGCCGAGTTCATCCAGCTTCTGCTGCACTTCTTCCAGCGACTTGCGCCCCAGGTTGCGGACTTTCATCATTTCTTCTTCGGTCATCTTGACCAGTTCTTCCACCGTGCTGATG
>DXZF01000028.1 GCA_019415425.1 Bacillota bacterium
CGCCACACTCGACCAGTACGGATTCAATGTCCTTTTCTGTGCCGTTGGTCAGCCGGCCGGAGACGTTGACAGTGCCGCTGTCGGAAAGGCTGCTGGGGTCCGCGGTCAAACCGCTGATGGTCAGCGTACCGTCCGCATGCGCTACGGGCATCTGACCCGGCGCCACCACGGCAAAGCAGATGAGGCAGAGCGCCAGGCAGAATGTGAGGAGCGCTTTGGTGCGTTTCATTCGATTTCCTTCCTCCTCCCCGCCAAAAGGTGGGTGGTGATCTCTGAAGTGGATTTGGGCCTACAGCAACATGGTCCAGCCCATGGAATCCGGCTGCGTGCCAAACTGGATGCCGGTCAGCGCGTCATAGATGGCCTGCGCACACGGCCCCATCTCGCCGCCGTTGATGGCGATTTCCTTGTCCTCCCAGACGAGGCCGCCCACCGGCGAGATGACGGCGGCCGTGCCGGTACCGAACACCTCTTCCAGCGTTCCATTCTGCTGCGCATCGAAGATTTCCTGAATGCTCAGGCGGTCTTCACAGACTTCATAGCCCAGTTTCGGCGCCAGTTCCAACACGCTCTTACGCGTGATGCCGCCCAGAATGGACCCGCCCAACGGCGGGGTGATGAGCTTGCCGCCGATCTTGAAGAAGATGTTCATCGAACCCACTTCTTCGACGTACTTGCGCTCTACGCCGTCCAGCCACAACACCTGTGCACAGCCGTGCGCCTGCGCCGTGCTGTCTGCAATCAGGCTGCAGGCGTAGTTGCCCGCCGCCTTGGCAAAGCCCATACCGCCGCGCACCGAGCGCACGTATTCGTCTTCCACCAGGATCTTCACGGGCTTGAGCCCCTCTGCGTAGTATGCCCCGACGGGCGAAAGTATGATAAAGAAGATGTACGTCTTGGAGACGTGCACGCCCAGCTGCGGATCCATGGCCACGGCCGTGGGACGGATGTACAGCGAAGTGCCCTCGCTATGCGGCACCCAATCCTGCTCCAGCCGGATCAACTCTTTTAAAAAGCCCAACACTTCTTCTTCATCGATGGCCGGGATGCACAGGCGTGCGGCACTGCGGTTGAAGCGCTTGAGGTTTTCCATCGGGCGGAACAGCTGGATCTGCCCGTCGGGACGGCGATACGCCTTCATGCCCTCAAAGATGGCCTGACCGTAGTGCAACACCATGGCGGCCGGGTCCATGTCGAACGCGCCGTACGGAACGATGCGCGCATCGTGCCAGCCCTGGCCCTCGGTGTAATTCATGATGAACATATGGTCGGTGAACAGCTTGCCAAAGCCCAGCTGGCTCTCGTCCTGCGGCTTGGCCTTGGGGCACTGTGTCTTCTGAATGGTCAATTGCATGGTAAAATCCCCCTTTGGCTTTTGTCTATTGTATCGTCTGATAAGAACGCATGTCAAATCCTTACAGCTTATGATGCGGGCCATTCAAACAGGCCGTGATCCACGACGTCGATGGCGATGCGGCCGTCGCACACATCGACCATGTGCGCCATAAACGACTGCGCCGCCTCCTCACGCGCCCAGACGGTGCAGCACACATCCTGGGCAAAATCCGTCTGTGCAAGCTGCACGTCCTGCCCGTACAGCTCGCGTTCCACCCGGCCCCAGAGCGCGTAATCACAGCGCAGCTGCAAACAGGTGCTGGGCAGCAGCACGCGGATACCCGCGGCGTCCAGCGCGCCGGCGCACGCGCCCGCATAGGCGCGCACCAGTCCGCCCGCGCCCAACAGCACGCCGCCGAAGTAACGCGTGACCACCACCAGGACGTAGGTCAGTCCCTTTTTGTCGATCACGTCCAGAATCGGCATGCCGGCCGTGCCCTGCGGTTCGCCGTCATCGGAAAACTTTTTCTTTTCGCCCCGCTCACCCAGCACGTACGCGTAGCAGTGGTGGTTGGCGTCCCACATCTGTTTGCGAAAGGTGGCGAGAATCTCGTTGGCCTCTTCCACCGTGCGGATGGGAAAAGCCGATCCAATGAACCGGCTTTTCTTGATGATCGTCTCCACCTTCGCCTGCCGGGCGATGGTGCGGTACCCGCTCATGCCTGCAGCACGACGCGGTGGTATACTTTTTTGCCCTTGCGGATCACGGCGCCGTCGCGAAGTGTGGCCTCATCGGGGCAGAAGGCGATGTCGCTGACCTTTTGATCGTTGACGCTCACGCCGCCGCCCTGGATCAACCGGCGCGCCTCGCCCTTGCTCTTGCACAGCCCGCACAGGACCATCAGGTCCACGATGTTGGCGTTCTGCGCGAGCTGCGCCATGGAGATGGTGGTCGTGGGCATGTTGTCCAGCGAACCGCCGGCGCCAAAGAGCGCCTCGCTCGCCTCCACCGCCTTGTCCGCCTCGCACTGGCCGTGCACGAGCTTGGTCACTTCGTAGGCCAGCACCTTCTTGGCCTCGTTGATCGCGCTGTCCTTGAGCGCGCCCAGACGGTGCACTTCATCCATCGGCAGATACGTCAAAAGCGCCAGGCACTTTTCCACGCTCGCATCCTCGATATTGCGCCAGTACTGGTAGA
>DXZF01000280.1 GCA_019415425.1 Bacillota bacterium
CCAGCGCCGCCTCGCATCCGGCCAGATAGCGGGCAAGCGACCGGCTTTCAACGCGCCTGTCCGCCAGGTAGACGGCGTCCCGCTCAAGGCGCACCGGCACGCACACATACCGGCCGCTGGGCCGCAGTGAAGAGAGTTCGCGCGTGGCGCGGCGCAACATCGAAGCATCCTCGCTCCGGTACGCACCCAGCCGCACCAGCACGTCGCGCGCCGCAGGCGCGATGGGCATCGCCTCAAACTGCCGGATGACCCGCATCACGCATCCCTCCTCCTGCATTTTGGTCTATCATAAACCACATGACAAACGCGCGCAAGCGTGTTACCATGCCGGTATACCCCTGTGTGAAAAGGAGTGGAGCTCTATGCCGCTTTCCGATCTGTTCAAACAAAAATGTGTCGTGTCGCTTGAGGTGTTCCCTCCCAAGCCCGATGCGCCATTTGACGTGGTGCTGCACACGCTGGACGCGCTCAAGGATCTGCAGCCCGATTACATCTCCGTCACTTATGGCGCGGGGGGGAGCAAGGTGGGCCTGGCGTGCGAGCTGGCACAGTCCATTCCCGCCATCTGCCACTGCCCGGCGCTGGCGCACCTGACGTGTGTGGGGGCAGATGAGGCGCAATTGGCCCAGACGCTGGATGCCTTTGAAACGGCGGGCGTACAGGCCGTACTGGCCTTGCGCGGCGACGTGCCGGCGGGCATGTCGCATCAGCAGGCGTTTGCACACTTCCGCTACGCCAGCGATCTGGTGCAATACGTCAAAGCGCATACCAATTTTTGTGTTGGCGCCGCGTGCTATCCGGAGAGTCACTTTGAGTCCCCCACGCCCAAGACGGATCTGGAAAACCTCAAGTACAAAGTGGACTGCGGCGTAGACTTTCTGGTTTCCCAGCTGTTTTTTGACAACGACGCGTTCTTCTCCTTTGTGGATCGCGCACGGCGGGCGGGCATCACCGTGCCCATCACCGCCGGCGTCATGCCGGTGCTCAATGCGCCGCAGATACTGCGCATGACGACGCTGTGCGGCTCCTCCATTCCCGCTTCGCTCTCGCGCATCTATGCGCGCTATGGCGAAAACAAGGAGGATTTCCAAAAAGCCGGGATGGACTTCTGCTGCCAGCAAATCCTCGACCTCAAGCGCGGCGGGGTAGACGGCATCCACCTGTATACCATGAACCGCGCCAAATCCACGCGCGCGATTCTCACGCGCACGGCGCTGCGTTAGCCGTTGCCGGCAATTTGCACTTTAAAAAGCCGTGCCCCCTCCGGGTCACGGCTTTTTCCCCCATACTGCGTGCATCTGCTCATCCCCTACTATTCCACCCTGCAGTGCTCGATGGCAAAAGCCAAGAACAATCCAACCAATTCGTTCCGACTGCGCCCACTTGCAAGGGCAATCTCGTCCATCTGCTGCACGATCTCCTTCTTGACCCGCACAGAAAACGTATGGTAACCGTCCTCTCCCTTGAGCGTTTTCGGTTGGATGATCAGCTTTTTCTCCACCATGCTGACACCTCGCCTTCTACATTGCTGTAT
>DXZF01000281.1 GCA_019415425.1 Bacillota bacterium
TCTCTGCCTCGGCCAGCGCAACCCACAGCTCGCGCCAGGTGGTGATGCGCATCTCGGGGGAGAACAGGTGGCTCATCTCACGGCTGGCGTAGCGGGTATTGAGCGGGTTCTGGTACAATTCGTGCATGCGACTCGTCCCTCCCCTTAGCTGTGTAAGCAGCCCTTGCGCCGACATTTTTGGATATCCATGGGATAGTGCCCGTCAAAACATGCCGTGCAGAACCCCTTCTTTAGATCAATGGACCGCTCGAGCGTCTCCAGCGGCAGATAGACCAGCGAATCCAGCCCCATGCTCACACGCATCTCCTCCACGCTCTTGGATGCGCCGATCAGAAGGCGCTGGGTAGGTGTATTGATGCCAAAGTGGCAGGGGTACTTGACGGGCGGAGAAGAGATGCGCATGTGAATTTCCTTTGCGCCCGCATCGCGCAGCATCTTGGTGAAGATGATGACGTTGGTACCGCGCACGATGGAATCGTCGATCAGCACGATGCGCTTGCCGCGCACCTGGTCCTTGAGCACGCTCAACTTCAAACGCACCGCCAGTTCGCGTGCCTGCTGGCCGGGCTTGATAAAGGTGCGGCCGATGTAACGGTTTTTGACCAGCACATCGCCATAGGGAATGCCGCTCTCCAGCGCGTAACCCTGTGCAGCGGCAATGGCGGAATCCGGCACGCCGGCGACGATATCCGCTTCCACCGGTGCAACGCGTGCCAGCAGCCTGCCCGCATCCAGGCGCGTCTGATAGATGGACACGCCATCCATATTGGAGTCGGGGCGGGCAAAGTAGACGTATTCGAACAGGCAGATACCACCGCCGGCCTGCGTTATGCCCTGCGTGGCATGCAAGCCGTTTTCGTCGATCGTGATGATCTCGCCCGGCAGCACGTCGCGCACAAACTGGCCGCCCACGATGTCAAACGCACAGGATTCAGAGGCCAGCATGTACGAATTGCCACGCTTGCCGATGCACAGCGGGCGGATGCCCCACGGATCCCGCACGCCATAGATGGCCTCGCGCGTCATCATGACCAGGGCATACGAACCGTAAACCTGCGGCATGAGCTGCAACAGCTTCTCTTCCATGGTAGGGGCCGTGCTGCGCGCGATCATATGTGCGAGCACCTCGGTGTCCATATCGGTTTGCAACAGCACACCGGCATCGCGCAGCGAGCGGGAGAGTGCCGGCCCGTTGACCAGATGGCCGTTGTGTGCCAGCGATAAAAATCCATCTGCATAGCGCGTCAACAGCGGCTGCGTGTTGAGCAAACTGGTTTCACCGCTGGTCGCGTAGCGCACGTGGCCGATGAGCATCTTTTTGCCCGAAAGCGCACGCAGGTCCTGCGGACTGAACACTTCGGTCACCAGGCCCAGATTTTTGACAATGGTCGCATTGGGACTGCCGGAGGAGGCCACCATGCCGGCGCCATCCTGCCCGCGGTGCTGCAGTGCCTGTAGGGCAAAATAGCCCATCTGTGCAC
>DXZF01000282.1 GCA_019415425.1 Bacillota bacterium
TTTATATACCTTTGATACAAGTATGTATGGTATTTCAAAAGATGTAGAAGCGCCTTCCCTTTTATTCACCGGCGACATCGCGCCCGATAGCCGCATTTATCCCACAAAGACACTCCTCTTTGTGGAAGGCACCAGGACGCCTGGGGAAAAGACGTTTCCGCTCCATCGCTTGAAATACCAAGGCGGTACTACCTGCACCCCGATGAACGACTTGGGGCTGGACAACATTCCCTGCGAGCTCTACTTCTTTGAGGGCGTATTTGTGCAGTACGACACGCAGGAGGGAGACATCCACGCAACGTTTTCCTTCTGATGTTGCCGTATTTCTCTTTCCAAATAATACAGTTCATCCAATTCTCTCTTCTCCATCTTCTTCTCCTTTCCAGCCGCAACAAACAAGAACGTATGTTCTTGTTTGTTGTATCCAATCGCCTTTGATCGCGCAACTTTTGAAAACAAGATGGAAACCGAAATACATCAAAGAGCCTCTTTCAGGCTCTTCTTTTCCAGTTCTCTCTGCTTCTTTTTCAATTTTTTATTGTTTTTTGTATTTCGCAACCGTGCCACATGCTGCATAGATCGTGGGAGCGTATACACCCCTTCCTGCGCGTTGACGCCGTGGATTGCGTATGATATCCTTTTTTATACTACTTTCTAATACATCTTTGCGAATCCGTATCCCTGGGAGGGACGATTGATGAACGATTTGCTCAGCCGCATGCAGGAAAAATTCTCTACTTTGACCAATTCCCAGCGCAAAGTGGCCAACTATGTGGGCGATCACCTCAACTCGCTGGCATTTTTGACATTGGACGAGCTGGCCTATCGCATCGGGGTGAGCACCACCACCGTCATCCGCTTTGCACGCACCTTGGGGTACAGCGGCTATTCCGATATGCAGCAGGCCATCCGCACTGCGCTACAAGGCAAGAGCAGCCTGCCGGAACGATATCGGGAGGCCACCCGCCATGTCGAACGCGATCAGTTGCTGATGGATTCGTTCCATACCGATCTGGACAATATCCAGCAGACGCTGACCGCGCTGGATCCCGCACTGCTCAAGGCCTCGGTGGATGCCATCGTCGCTGCCAAACGCGTGTACCTGTTGGGCATGCGCGGCGCGTTTTCGCTTTCGCACATGATGGCCTCGCGCTTGGGCCAGATCAAGGAGGATGTGCGGCTGATTCAGGCCGTCGGCGCGCTGTACCCCGAAGAGGTCAATGGCGCAGATGAAGGCGATGTGTGCATCGCCTTCATGTTTCCGCGCTACGCCAAACTTACCGCCAACCTGGTCTCCTTTTTCAAAAAGCGGGGAACGCGGGTCATCATCATCACCGGCACCCATGACGCACCGGTACGCGCATATGGAGATCTCATCTTGCCGTGCGCCATCCAGAGCGTCTCGTTCAAGAGCTCCTATGCCGCGCCGGTGTGCCTGATCCACTATCTGGTTGCCGCCGTAGCGCTGGAACTGCCCGACGCCAAAGACGTGCTGTCGCGCACCGAAGAGATGCTCAGCCAGGGATACTATCTGGGCCTGTGACTTCTACACAACAAAAAAGGCGGTTGAGGGCGCACAGCCCAAAACCGCCTTTTTGATCTTGTTTACAGCTTGAGCGCCCGCATGCGCTCCATTGCCTCCACGGTTTTCTGCGCATCGCCAAAGGCGGTCAGGCGGAAGAAACCCTCGCCGTTTTGTCCAAAACCGCTGCCCGGTGTGCCGACAACGTGCGCCTGCTCCAACAGCACGTCGAAGTATGCCCACGACCGCATACCGCCCGGGCACTGCATCCACAGATACGGCGAGTTCTTGCCGCCCGTGTACCACACGCCCATGTCGTCCAGGGCCTGCGCCATCACGCGCGCATTTTGCCGGTAGTAGGCGATGGCCTCCTTGACCTGCTGCTGCCCCTGTTCGGTGAACACGGCCGCCGCTGCGCGCTGGATGATGTACGACACGCCGTTGAACTTGGTGGTCTGCCGGCGCAGCCACATGGCGTTGAGTTTGCCCAGCGCATGCGGGACAATGGTATAGCCGCACCGCAAGCCGGTAAAGCCCGCCGTCTTGCTCAACGAGCAGAACTCGATGGCACAGGTCTTGGCCCCTTCAATCTCATAGATGCTGTGCGGCAGCTCCTCGTCCTGGATAAACGACTCATACGCCGCATCGTACAACAGGATGGCGTGCTGATCGTTGGCGTAATCCACCCATGCCTTGAGCTGCGTGCGGTTGTACGCCGCACCGGTTGGGTTGTTGGGCGAGCACAGGTAGATCAGATCCGCCTGTGCGCTGGGATCCGGCAGCGGCAGAAAGCCGTTTTCCCGCGTGGCCTGTATATACGAGATGGGCCGGCCCGCCATGACATTGGTATCTACGTACACCGGGTACACCGGGTCGGGAATCCATACGCGGTTGTCGATATCGAACAGATCCAGGGCATTGCCCAGATCGCTCTTGGCGCCATCGCTGACAAAGATTTCATTCGCCTCGAGTGCGACGCCAAAGTTCGCGTAATACGCTTGAATCGCCTCGCGTAGAAACGGATAGCCCTGCTCGGGGCCATAGCCCTTGAAGGTGCGCTTATCCGCCATCTCATCCACTGCCTCGTGCAGCGCCGCGATGACCGCAGGGCAGATGGGTTGCGTCACGTCGCCAATGCCCATGCGGATGAGGTCCGCCTGCGGGTGTGCCTCGCTGTACGCCTGTACCTTGTGTGCAATGGTGGAAAACAGATAACTCTGCTCCAGTTCATCAAAGTGTTCGTTCCGCCTCATGGCAAATGCCTCCTATTCCTCAATTGTGCCTTCAAAAACCGTGACCGCTCCACCCGTCATGGTAACGGTATCGTCGGTATACACGATGGTCAGTTCGCCGCCGTTGAGCCGTACGCAGATCGGCTCCCCCTTTTGGCAGTAGCCGTTCTCTACAGCCGCGACGACCGCCGCACACGCGCCGGTGCCGCACGCCGCCGTCTCGCCGCTACCGCGTTCCCACACCCGCATGCGCAGCGTATGATCGTCCAGCACGTGGATAAATTCCGTATTGATGCGTTCCGGGAACAGCGGCGCGTGTTCAAATTGCGGCCCGATCTGCTCGAGATCGAGCGCTTCTACATCCTCTACAAACGTCACACAGTGCGGGTTGCCCATCGACACGCACGTGATGCGGTACGGTGTTCCCGCAATGTGTACTTCCCTGTCGATGACGGACTCTCCCGGCAAGTCCACCGGAATCTCCCGTGGCTTTAAGATTGCCTTGCCCATGTCTACGCGAATCTGCTGCGCCTTGCCATCGCGCACCGTCAGTTGCAGGCACTTGATGCCCGCGCGCGTCTCCACACGGATGACCTGCCGTTTGACAATGCCTTTGTCGTAGAGGAACTTGCCCACACAGCGGATGCCGTTGCCGCACATCTGCGCCTCGCTACCATCCGCGTTGTAGATGCGCATCTGCGCATCCGCCACCTGCGATGGGCGGATGAGGATGATCCCGTCGCCGCCAATGCCAAAGCGTCGGTCGGAGAGCGCAATGCTCTTGCCTTGCGGATCCGGCAGATCTTCCTGCAAACAGTTGAAATAGATATAGTCATTGCCGCAGCCATGCA
The DNA here is from genome assembly GCA_019415425.1 of Bacillota bacterium. Classification (GTDB taxonomy): domain Bacteria; phylum Bacillota; class Clostridia; order Christensenellales; family QAND01; genus Allochristensenella. The sequence goes on from DXZF01000282.1 coordinate 3,606, forward strand.
TTTTGGTAAAGGCGCGTGCCATGGTTGAACCTCCTTTAAGGGCCGTCGGCCTTGTGGCGACGGCATTTCGTTATTTTTTTAACAATCTTGAGATAGACCTCTCCCCACTTCCCCCATCCCTTTGAGGGACGCCGCTATTCGTACGTCTTTAAAATGCGCTCTGCGATCTCGCGCCTAGGCGTGCGCAAATCCATCGCCTGCTTTTCGATATAGCGGTGTGCCTGCGGCTCGGTCATGCTCAGATACTGGATCAGCACGCACTTGGCGCGATTGACCAGGCGGATCTCCTCGATCTGCTTTTGCAGGCGCTGGTTTTCGCTCTTGAGCCCCATTACGCGCCGGCGCGAAGTGGCCACGAGCTTGATGGCCTGGTGGAAGAACTGCCTGCTGATGGGCTTGGCGACCACCATGACGCCCGCATCCTCGACCTGGGCGGAAACCTCATCCGCCACTTCGTTTTTGACCAGCAGCAGAATGCCCGCCGTGCTGGACTGCGCGCCGTACAGCGCCAGATCGTGCCCGAATTCATCCGACAGAGGGGTGTTGATGACGAGGAAGTCATAGTCGTGCTCCAGCAGCCGCCTGCGCGCTTCGCTGCCGCTGTGCACCGCGCTGATATTGGAATAGCCCGCTGCGCCCAACAGTTCACACAGCAGCTTGCACGCCTGCTCCGCGCTACAGACCAGCAAGACCCGCTCCATCGCACATCCCCCTCTCCCGTGTTGATTGCGTATTGCCTACACCGTTTCAAACAGCCGCTGTTCGATCTCGTCCCGCTGTTGGCTGTTGTACAGCCGCCAATCCGATAAACGCTCCTCCAGATAGCGGCGCAACGCCTGCTGTGGCAGCACGCGCTCTAAAAACGCGCTGTTCTGCGCCACCTCCACCGCCTCGATCAGCGACTGCGGCAGCCTCGGGATGCCGCGCACCGCCTCGGGCGACGCGGTGAACAGGTTCATATCGGTGGCCGGCGGCAGTTTGCGTTGCTCCTCGATGCCCGTAAGCCCTGCTTCCAGCAGCAGGCCGATGGCAAAATACGGGTTGCAGCTGGGGTCGGGCGAGCGCACCTCCATGCGCGTGTACGCCCCCTTGGCGGCGGGGATGCGAATGAGTTGCGAACGGTTCTGATGCGACCACGTGATGTACCCCGGCGCCTCGTGCTGCCCCAGGCGGCTGTAGGAGTTGACCAGCGGGTTCAAAAATGCCGTCATCTCGCGCACGTGATCCAGCACGCCGGCCAGAAAGCTTTCCGCTATCTGCGAATGCCCTTCCTCACGGTTCTTAAACAGGTTGACGCCGTCGTGGCTGAGCGACATGTTGATGTGCAGCCCGCTGCCGGGCTGCCCTTCCAGCGGCTTTGGCAAAAACGACGCGTACAGCCCGTTGCGCGAGGCCACCGCCTTGACCACCGAACGGAACGTGACGAGTTGATCCGCCGCCGTCAGCGCATCGCTGTAGCGGAAGTCGATCTCGTTTTGCCCGGGCCCCTGTTCGTGCAGCGAGCTTTCGGGCTGGATGTCCATCTCTTCGAGCGTCAGGCAGATTTCGCGGCGCACATTCTCGCCCTTGTCCAGCGGCGCCACGTCCAGATACCCTGCGCGATCGTGCGGGATGCGGGTGGGCTGTCCGTTTTCGTCGGCTTCAAAGAGATAGAATTCGCACTCCGGCCCCACCTTGCAGACCAGTTCCCGCTGCCGCGCGCGCTCCACCACCTCTTTGAGGTACTGGCGGCCATCGCCGGCAAACGGCTGGCCGTCGGGATGCCGGATATCGCAGAACATGCGCACCACACGCCCCTGCTGCGGCCGCCACGGCAGAATGCTCAGCGTGCCGGGATCCGGGAACAGGAATAGATCGGACTCCGTCACGTTCATAAACCCCTTGATGGCCGAAGCGTCAAAGGAGATGCCGCTGGCAAATGCCCGCGGAAGTTCCTCTTTCATAATCGCAATATTTTTGAGTGTGCCAAACAGATCGCAGAACGCAAGGCGAATGAATTTGACATCGTTCTCCTCTACAAACTGCAATACCTCCTGAACAGTATAATCCGTCATCTTTGCACCTCCCAGTCGATTGATCACACGTTTTCAATATATCATGCCCGCTCAGATATGGGTATACAATTGTTTGTAGGGGTTCTGCGTGTTGGGTGAAAACACCAGAAATTTGTGCGCCAAAATGCGCTGCTTATCCGCGTCGAAGGCCTCGCAGTACGCGGTAAGCGGCCCGTCAATGGCGGCCAGATCGTCTGCGGTGGCCGCTTTGGCCACCACCTGCGCCGGCAGATCGGCGGGCGGCGTATCGGTGCGCACATAGATGTGCCCGCCGTGCATGCCGGTACCGCAGAACGCGTCGACCGGTACCTCGCCCTCGCTGTTGAGTCCCAGCACCACGATGCACCCGCCGGCCTGATACTCGCCCAGAAAGCTGCCGGCGCGGCCGCCGATGACCATCACCGGCTGCTTGTCGCGGTACGCTTTCATGTGGATGCCGGCGCGATAGCCGACGTCGCCCTCAATCAGAATGCTGCCGCCCCGCATGCCATAGCCCGTCGCGTCGCCGCTGCTGCCATGGATGGTGATACAGCCGTCGTTCATGGTGTCGCCCACGGCGTCCTGGGCATTGCCGTATACGTTGATGTGCGCGCCGTCCAGGTACGCGCCCAGCGCGTTGCCGGGCACGCCGTGGATGTCGATGGTCACATCGCGCGCACCGCTGGCCACGTATCGCTGCCCCAGGCACTTATCGATGACGATGTGGGCGTCGGTACACGCGCGTATCCGCTCGTTCAGCGTTTGAAAGTGCATCCCGCTTGCATCGATGTTCATCCTTCTCTCCCTCCCAGTTGCCGCTGCCGTTCTTCCTTGGAAAAGGCCATGAGCTGTGGCCGCTGGCGCACCAGTTCGTAGTCGATTTCGCACAGCGGCGTCTTGTTGCGAATCAGCGCAGTGTAGATGCCCGCGCGCTCCACGTCGCCAATCATGACAAATCCGGTCAGCACGCCGTCTCTGTGCACCAGTTTTTTGTATCCCTTTTCGTCGTCCTGCACCACGTCGTTCTCGCCGTCCATCTCGCCGGCGGTGCAGATGTGCAGGCCCAGCAGCCCCATGGCGTTCATGGGGATGGCCTTGTCGTTGGGCAACGCCTCACCGGCCATGCACGCTCCCGCGCTCTCGCCCTGCATATACGCATTGGGCCACAGCGCCATGACCTTGCTGGTGCCGCTGATGCAGTCTACGCCCTGCGCACAGTCGCCTGCGGCAAAGACGTCGGGCAGGCTGGTGCGGCTGCACGCGTCTACGACGATGCCGCGCTCCACCTTGCCCCCCGCCGCCTGAACCAGTTCCACATTGGGCCGTACGCCCGCGGCCATGACCAGTACGTCAAAGGGAATGCGCTTGCCATTGGTCAAGGTCGCCTCGTGGGGCGTAAACGACTGAACGGAGTTTTGCAGGTGGAAATGGATTCCGCGCCGCTCAAGGTACCCTTGCACGCGCTGCGCCCCTGCCGCGTCCAGCGCGCTGGGCAGGATCTGCGGCGCCTGGTCCACAATATCCACCTGTGCCACACGGGCGTGGATGCCTTCGGCGCACTTGAGTCCGATGAGGCCCGCGCCCACGATCAGCACGCGGCTTCTGGCGTCTATCCTGCGCTGCAGCTTCTCCGCATCTTCCAGCGTGGTGAACGTGCCCCACTGTTCCACGGTATCCAATCCCGCGATGGGCGGAACAAACGGCCGTGAGCCGGTGGCGACCAGCAGCTGGTCATACGGCACCGTTTCGCCGTCGTGCAGCGTCACCGTCTTGCGCTGCGAATCGATCGCCTCGGCGCTCACGCCCAGGCGCAGCGCGACGCGCTGTTCCTCGTAAAACGTCTTGGGGCGGTACAGCATGCGCGCGCGGTCGGTCTTGCCCATCAACAGATATGAGATCAGCGGCCGCCCGTACACGTGCTCCTTTTCCCTGCTGAGCACCACGATCTCGCGCTCTGGATCCAGCGCACGCAGTCCTTCGATGCAGCCCACCGCTGCGGCAGAATTGCCGATGATCACTGTCCGCATTGCGCTCACCTCTCTTCAAATACGATCGCCCGGTTGGGGCAGCCCTTGACGCAGGCCGGTTCGCCCGGCGTGCGCTGCATGCACAGCTCGCACTTCTGGATGGCGCCGTCCGGCGAGGGCATCACCGCGCCGTACGGGCACGAAAGCACACAGGTAAAGCAGCCCACGCACTTGTCGTGATCCACCGCGATGACGCCGTCTTCGCGGTGCAGCGCCCCGGAGATACACGCCTTGACGCACAGCGGTTCCTCACAATGGCGGCACGAGACGGCAAAGCTGATATTCTCGCGCTCCTCGATTTGGATGCGCGGATGAATGTGGACGTTTTTCAGCGCCTTGACCATGTCCTCTTCCCCGCTGTTGGCAAAGGCGCAGTAATATTCGCACAGATGGCACCCCAGGCACCACTGCTCGTTGACATAGATCCGTTTCATCGCATGCCCTCCTCACTCGCCGGCATGGCTGACGCCCAGAATGCGCAATTCCGTCTCGTTCAGCCCCACGCCGCGCAGCATCAGCCGGTTGCCGCGCAGCGCTTCAATGGAATTGATGCCCATACCGCCCATCATCTCCTTGATCTCGTGATCCCAGGCCGTGACGAGGTTGATCAGGCGTTGCGCGCCGATCTCGGGGTTGAGGCGCTTGACCAATTCCGGCCGCTGTGTGGCGATGCCCCAGTTGCACGTGCCCAGATGGCAGCTGCGGCACAGGTGGCATCCCAGCGCCAGCAGCGCCGCCGTGGCGATGTACAC
>DXZF01000283.1 GCA_019415425.1 Bacillota bacterium
GAGCTGTTTGCCAAGCACACCGCCAAATACGGCCGCTTTGACGAGGCTGTGCAGGTCATTGACCCGCGCCACAAGTAAGGGAGGGAGAAAGCCATGATTCGCTTTGAAGGATATGATCGGCGCATTGCCAAATTGGAAGCTGAAATGAAGAAGTACGGCATTGCCGATTTGGAAGACGCCAAAAAGATCTGTGATGAAAAGGGCATCGACGTCGACGGCATCGTGCGCGGCGTGCAGCCCATCTGCTTTGAAAACGCCGTGTGGGCGTACACGCTGGGCGCGGCGATCGCCATCAAACAGGGCTGCACCACGGCGGTGGACGCGGCCAAAGCCATCGGCCTCGGCCTGCAGGCATTCTGCGTGCCCGGCTCCGTGGCGGACCAGCGTGAAGTGGGCCTGGGCCACGGCAACCTCGGCGCGATGCTGCTGTCGGAATCCACGCAGTGCTTCTGCTTCTTGGCCGGCCACGAGTCGTTTGCCGCGGCGGAAGGCGCCATCGGCATTGCGCGCACGGCCAATAAGGTGCGCAAGAACCCGCTGCGCGTCATCCTCAACGGCCTGGGCAAGGATGCCGCGTACATCATCAGCCGCATCAACGGCTTCAACTATGTGGATACCACCTATGATCAGGCGACCGGCCAGCTGACGGTCAACTACGAGCACGCTTACTCCGATGGCGAGCGCAGCAAGATCAACTGCTACGGCGCGGACGACGTCTCCGAGGGCGTGGCCATCATGATCAAAGAGGGCGTGGATGTGTCCATCACCGGCAACTCCACCAACCCCACGCGCTTCCAGCACCCGGTGGCCGGCACCTACAAAAAGTGGGCGGTCGAGCACGGTGTCAAGTACTTCTCGGTGGCTTCGGGCGGCGGCACCGGCCGTACGCTGCACCCCGACAACATGGCGGCGGGCCCTGCCTCCTATGGCATGACCGACACCATGGGCCGTATGCACTCGGACGCGCAGTTCGCGGGCAGCTCCTCCGTGCCGGCGCACGTGGAGATGATGGGCCTGATCGGCATGGGCAACAACCCCATGGTCGGCGCGACGGTGGCCGTTTCGGTGGCCGTGCAGGAAGCGATGAGCAAATAATCGCTGCCACACGCGAATACAGACGCAAAAGGGCGGGTATACCCGCCCTTTTAATTTGTAAAAAACATGTTTTTCGCCAGTTGCGCCGGCGCCTTTCCTCTCCTGAAAGCCGCTGGTCGCGATACAGCGCTAAGGGCTGATCAATCCACCTGTGCTTTCAAGGTACGGCCTGGCCGTGCGCCGGGTGAACGCGCAGCGCTGGGCGATGGGCAGGCGCGAAGGCATCGCCGGCTTGGGAAAAAGAAAGCGGGCCGCAACAGAGACCCTGCCGGCGACCCGCCTGTACAGCAATTCATATGAGATACAATTTGAAATCCGGCCGACCTTGCAGGCGCTTATGCGCGCGCCTTTTCGACCACTGTGCGCCTACGGCGCTGCACCATGGATTTGATCGTGTCATATACCACAAACATCGCGCCAAAGATGATGTTGGCATAATAGGTGAAAAAGCGCCACATCAACATCGCGAGGAACATCATCTCAGCCGGGAAGAACATGGCAAAGAACAGATAAAATCCACCTTCGCTGGCGATGGAAGCGCCTGGCAACGGCACGAAGGAGACGGTCAGATACAGCAGCGCCTGCATGGATACCACTGCAAACAGCGAATAGCTGGACAGGCCAAGGGCCCGATAGATGCAGTATGTGATGGCGAACTGTGCGAACATCTGCGCTGCCGTGAGCAGCACGGAACCGGCCAGCAGCTTGAAGTTGGTGCGCAACATCGTGCCGCACGTGTTGAAGTCCTCCAACGTGTTGGAAAGCGAAATGATGGATTTTTCCGGGTGTTTGATGATGTTGATCCTGGCCAGCAATTGCACGGTCTTGGTGCCGATGAGCATCATCTTGCCCTTGTTGATCAGTGCAAACAGCGCCACGCCCGCCAAAAACGCGTTGATGCAGAACCCGAACACCGAGAACCAGAATACCTCGGGATGCACCTGGAAGAAGTAGGTGCCATTGGTCAAAAAGCTGATGATGAAGAACCCGCAGATGACGAATTCAAACGTGATAAACTTCATGCAGAATACGCTGGTGCTCTTGCCGACCGGCACGCCATCGTGGCGCATATGCGCCACCTGCATGGGTTGCCCACCCGAAGAGAACGGGGTGAGCGCACTGTAGTACACGCCGATCATCGAAACCTTGAACGACTTGAGATAATTAAAGCCCTTGAAGATGAACGAGGTGACGTAACAGAGCAGCCAGCTTTCCAGTGCCCACGACAGCAACATGCAGCTGGCGGCAAGCAGAATCCACAGGGGGTTCAAGGAACCCAGCTGCGTGAAAAAGTCCTTGACGTTGGGATCCAGCAACCCAAAGCCGATGATGATGCCGATGGTCAACAGGATATAGACGAAATTAAAGATGATCTTGCGAACTTCTTTGTTTTTTTCGCGTTTTTTGTCGGATGCCGTCGCGGACATGGCAGGTTCCTCCTAACAAAATGCAGACAAGTTTTTGATATACAAACTACATAGTAACATCCTTTTTTCCATAAGACAACCGTTTCTGTGTGGCAAAAGGAACCAACCGGATGCCCTTGCATACTTTGAAAAGAGGTGTGGCGGCGATGGCGCGGGCGCGCGCAATGCGTCCGGACCACCGTGCCCCCTTTCATATAAAACCCCTCGGCGCCATGGCGCCGAGGGGTTCCGACATTTAGGGCAACAGCAGGGAGGGGGGCGGCGGTTGTGTAAAGCACAGCCGCGTCTTTTGTGTGGGGTGATCAAAGGCCACCTGGTACGACCAGAGCGCCAGCTGCCGTCCACCCTGGCCGTAGCGCGCATCGCCCACCAGCGCGCAGCCGCGCGAGGCGAACTGCACGCGGATCTGGTGCGCGCGCCCGGTCAACAGCTCCACTTCGCACAGCGCCTGCCCTCCGGGATACACCTGCAGCGTGCGGTAGCGCAGCTGCGCGCGCTTGCCTCCGGGCGTACCGGCCGGCACAACGCGCACAAGATTGCCGGCATCTTTGAAAAGCGTGTCCTCCCACTGGCCCTGCGGGGGCACGGGCGCCTTCTGGCACAGCAGACGGTAGCGCTTGGCAAACCTCCCGTCGCGCATCTGCTCAGAGAGCCGGCCCGCCGCCTTGGACGTGCGGGCAAAGACCATCAACCCGCTGGCCGGCCGGTCCAGCCGATGCACCAGCCCCAGGTACACCGCGCCGGGTTTGTGGTACTTGCGCGCAATATATGCCTTGAGCAGCGTCAACATGTCGGCATCGCGGCTGCGATCCGCCTGCGAAGGCACATTGGGCGGCTTGATGGCCACCAGCACGTGGTTGTCCTCGTAGACGATCTGTGGCGTCATGGCGTCCACCGTGCCGTGGCGCCGCACGGAAGCACCATGCCGTTTTGCATCGGCAGGCCGATGTTGTCGGCCGTGACATGGCCGCCCAGCGCACAGAGCAGCATGTTGCCAGCCACGTCGGGCGCAAAGCCCGCCGTATAGCTGTTGAGCACGAAGAACAGCGCGTCCTGTGCAAGGATGTGCGTACACGCCTCGATCAGGCGGTACACGTCCTTTTCAAATTTAAACATCTGCCCATCCGGCCCGCGCCCATACGAGGGCGGGTCCATCACGATGCCGTCGTATGTGTGACCGCGGCGCGCCTCGCGCTGCACAAACTTGAGCGCGTCGTCCACCAGATAGCGGATGGGCGCATGCGAAAGGCCGCTTTGCGCGGCGTTGTCGTGCGCCCAGGTCACAATGCCTTTGGCCGCGTCCACGTGCACCACGCTGGCGCCCGCTGCGGCGCAGGCCAGCGTGGCGCCGCCGGTGTAGGCAAACAGGTTGAGCACCTGCACAGGCCGGCCCGCCGCTGCAATGCGCGCGCGCATCCAGTCCCAGTTCACCGCCTGCTCCGGAAACAGCCCGGTGTGCTTAAAGCCGGTCGGGCGGACGATAAAGCGCAGATCCTCGCCATAGCGTACCTGCCAGCTTTCAGGCAATGTCTGCGTATACGACCACGCGCCGCCGCCCGTGGACGAACGGTGGTAAGTCGCGTGCGCATTTGCCCACAGCGCGGGGCGTTGCACCGGCCACACCGCCTGCGGCTCCGGGCGCGCCAGGACGAATTCGCCCCAGCGCTCCAGCTTCATGCCGTCGCCCGCGTCCAGCAGCGCATAGTCGTGCCAGCGATCGGATAACCACATCGCCTATTCCCCGTCCACGCGAGTGGGAACGACCCGCTCGATGGCAAAGCGGCCGTCCATGCCGTTGATGCTCCATGTGCGCGCGGTATCGTCCAGCGTTTCGGCCGAGATGCTGTCGGCCAGCACGTCGTCGCCGATGGCGGACGCGTTGCGCGCAATCAGCGACGCAAGGTCCTGTTCGCGCGTATCATAGGCGACGCGGATGTGATCGGTCACTTCAAAATTCAGCTCTTTGCGCAGGTTCTGCAGCTTGCTGACCAGTTCGCGCACGCCGCCCTCCTCAATCAGCTCCGGCGTCAACGCCGTATCCAGCACCACGCTCACCCCTCCGTCGCTCTGTGCGGCAAAGCCCTCTTTTTGCAGCGTGCTGATCAACAGATCCGCTTCGGTGAGCGAGACCTCCTGACCGCCGATCTGCGCGGTGAACGTGCCGCCGTTTTGCACGGCCTGGAGGATAGCGCCGCCGTCCGCCTCCTGCAGGTAGGCGCGGATGGCGGGCAGTACCTTGCCGTACCGGGGGCCCAGCGTCTTGAGCTGTGGCTTGACCTCGTAGCGGATGTATGCGCTCGCGTCGTCGATGCGCTCCAGCGCTTTGACGTTGAGCTCTTCGAGGATGATGTCCACCACGTCCGCGTGCGGTTCCGTCGGCCCCTGTACCATCATGCGCGCGAGCGGCTGGCGGTTTTTGACCTTGGCCGCATTGCGCGCCGCGCGGCCCAGCACGACCACTTTGCGCGCAAAGTCCATCTCGCGTTCCAGATCGGCGTCGATGGCGGCGTGGTCCACCTGCGGGAAATCGCACAGGTGCACGCTCTCGGGCGCATCGGGCTGGACGGTGCGCACCAGGTTCTGATAGATGCTCTCGCTCATAAACGGCACGAACGGCGCGCACACGCGGCAGAGCGTCTCCAATACGGTGTACAGCGTGTGGAACGCGGCGGACTTGTCGGCCGTACGCGCACCGCCCCAGTAC
>DXZF01000284.1 GCA_019415425.1 Bacillota bacterium
AGATGTGTATAAGAGACAGATAATAAATATAGCATTTCAAAAATGGGACAGGGGAGCTTTGGATGTTACTGCATCTGGGTAAGGACGTGAGCGTCTTTACAAACGACATCGTCATGATCATGGACGTGCAGAGCGTTTTGAGTACCGCTGCCACGCAGCGGTTTTTCGCGCATGCGCAGGATCAATCGCACGTCGTGCAGCTGTGTGAACAGCCCCCCAAAAGCTATGTGCTCATCCGTCGTAAAGGGGAAGCGCAACGGCTCTACGGCTCGCCCATCTCTGCTGCGACGCTGCTCAAGCGGTGCGAGGACGCCGAACGCGCGCGGGTGAGATAGGCATACGGAAAGGAATGGATATGAGCGATATCACAAACGACAACAGGCCGCCTGAAAACCAGTCCGACAGCCAACAGGAACAGGACAACTGGCTTCCCTTGCAGGAACAGGAGCAACCCGTCCTGCACGTCGAGGGCGAAGAGGTAGCGCTTGAGGCATTTGAAGAGATGGATCTGCACGTGGAGGGTTCGTACAGCGCAGACCAGATTCAGGTGCTCGAGGGCCTTGAAGCCGTGCGCGTCCGCCCGGGCATGTACATCGGCTCGACGGATATGCGCGGCCTGCACCACCTGGTACAGGAAGTGGTGGACAACAGTATCGACGAGGCGATGGCGGGCTACTGCACGCAGATCGAGGTGGTGCTGCACACCGACGGCTCCGTGAGCGTGGCCGACAACGGCCGCGGCATCCCGGTGGCCATGCACCAGAAGGTGCAGAAGAGCGCGCTGGAAGTGGCGCTGACCATGCTGCATGCCGGAGGCAAGTTCGGCGGCGGCGGGTACAAGGTATCCGGCGGGTTGCACGGGGTGGGCGTCAGCGTCGTCAACGCGCTGAGCTGCTGGCTGGTGGCCGACGTGTACCGCGATGGGCACCACTATCGCCAGCGCTATGTGCGCGGTGTGCCCCAGACCGAGGTGGAAATCGTCGAGGACACCGACCGCACCGGCACGACCATCCGCTTTTTGCCGGACGAACAGATCTTCGATCACGGCACACAGTTCCAATACGATACGCTGCGCACGCGCTTTCGCGAATTGGCGTATCTCAATCACGGCATCTCCATCACCATCCGCGATGAACGCGACGGGCGGGAGGACGTGTTCTACTTTGAGGGCGGGATCGTCAGCTTTGTCGAATACCTCAACCGCAACAAGGAAGTGCTGCACCCGGAACCGGTGTACATCGCTGCGCGCAAGGACGACAGCAGCGTGGAAGTGGCGCTGCAGTACAACGACAGCTATACCGAAAACATCTACACCTTTGCCAACAACATCGCCACCATGGAGGGCGGCGTACATCTGACCGGCTTTAAGAACGGCATCACGCGCGCGGTGAACGATTACGCGCGCAAGTTCGGGCAGCTCAAGGCGTCGGATCCCAATTTGGCGGGAGAGGACGTGCGCGAGGGCATTACGGCGGTGATCAGCGTCAAGCTGACGGAGCCGCAGTTTGAGGGGCAGACCAAGACCAAGCTGGGCAACGCGGAAATCCGCTCCATCGTCGAGAGCGCGCTGTACGAGGGCATCTCGATCTACTTTGAGGAAAACCCCGCCGTGGCGCGTTCCATCGTGGACAAGTGCCTGCTCGCCAGGCGCGCGCGCGAAGCGGCGCGCAAGGCGCGCGAGCTGACGCTGCGCAAGACGGCGCTGGAGTCCACCTCTTTGCCGGGCAAGCTGGCGGACTGTTCCGAACGCGATCCCAAGCAGTGCGAGATCTTCATCGTCGAGGGAGACAGCGCGGGCGGCAGCGCCAAACAGGGGCGCGACAGGCGCTTTCAGGCCATTTTGCCGCTGCGCGGCAAGATCCTCAACGTGGAAAAGACGCGGCTGGACCGCATGCTGGGCAACAACGAGATCAAGGCCATGATCACGGCCTTCGGCGCCGGGATTGGCCAGGAGTTCGACCCCGAGAAGCTGCGCTACGACCGCATCATCTGCATGACGGATGCCGATGTGGACGGCAGCCATATCCGCATCCTGCTGCTGACGTTTTTCTTCCGCTACATGCGGCCATTGATCGAAGAGGGGCACGTGTACATCGCACAGCCGCCGCTGTACAAGCTCAAGCGCGGCAAGCAGGAGACGTACGTGTACGACGACGAGACGCTGGAGCGCATCCTCAATGAACAGGGCCGCCAGGGCGTAGAGCTGCAGCGCTACAAGGGGCTGGGCGAGATGAATCCCGAGCAGTTGTGGGAGACGACCATGGACCCGCAGACGCGCACGGTGCTGCAGGTATCGCTGGAGGATGCGATGGCAGCCGACGAAATCTTCACCATCCTGATGGGCGATCAGGTAGAGCCGCGCAAGGAATTCATCGAACAGAACGCCAAGCTCGTGGCCAATTTGGATGTGTAGCACGAATTTGAGGAGGAACATCTGATGCAAGACGCACTTTTGGCAACCGCTTCCACCAGTTCCTGGGCCGGCAATCCCGTGATATTGGTCCTGGCCATTGCGTGCCTCTTATTTGGCGTATGGTACTCCATCCACCTGCGCAAGACCAAGAGCAAAGAAGAGCTCAGGCGCGAACGCCGCCAGTTGAGCAACCAGTTTTTGGATCGGTTGGTGGATGGCGCCAACAGGACTGCAGGGTTTGATGTGGATGCCGACAAACCCAAAAAGAAGAGGGGCGAAAGCGCCGACCCCATCACCATGGCGGCGGAGAAGCTGGTGGAGGAGAAGGAAAAGAAGCGCCGTAAAAAATAAGACGCCTTTGGACAGCGGCATGCGGAGGCCGTGGCGCCAAACCGCGTGCGCATGTAGATAGATTGAGGTGGACCCTTTGGACGAACAGCAGCAAAACATAGGCCTTGTCAAACCCATCGACATTGAACAGGAGATGAAAAAGAGCTTCATCTCCTATGCCATGGCGGTCATCATCAACCGCGCGCTGCCGGATGTGCGAGACGGCTTAAAGCCGGTACACAGGCGCATCCTGTACAGCATGCACGAACTGGGGTTGACGGCGGAAAAACCGTTCCGCAAGAGCGCGACGGTCGTCGGCGAGGTGCTGGGTAAATACCATCCGCACGGCGACAGCGCCGTGTACGACGCGATGGTGCGCCTGGCACAGGATTTCTCGATTCGCTACCCGCTGGTGCAGGGGCACGGAAACTTTGGCAGCGTGGACGGCGACGGCGCCGCGGCCATGCGTTACACCGAGGCCAAGATGAGCAAGATCTGCGCCGAGATGCTGGCGGATCTGGACAAGGAAACGGTGGATATGGTGCCCAACTACGACGAGCGGCTGATGCAGCCGTCGGTGTTGCCGGCCCGGTTCCCCAACCTGTTGGTCAACGGTAGCGGCGGCATCGCGGTGGGCATGGCCACCAATATTCCGCCGCACAACCTGTCCGAGGTGTGCGATGCGTGCATGGCGCTCATCGACAACCCGGAGATGGACTTTGCGGACCTGATGCAGTACATCAAGGGACCGGATTTTCCCACCGGCGGACTGGTTATGGGCATGAGCGGCATCCGGCAGGCGTATGCCACCGGGCGCGGGCGCATCGTGGTGCGCGCCAAGGCCGAGATCGAATCGTTCGGCCACAACCGCTCGCGCATCATCGTCACGGAAATCCCGTATCAGGTAAATAAGGCGCGGCTGGTCGAAAAAATTGCAGAGCTGGTGCACGACAAACGGCTGGAGGGCATCTCGGATCTGCGCGACGAATCCGACCGCAGCGGCATGCGCATCGTCATTGAACTCAAGCGCGATGTCAACGCCAACGTCGTGCTCAACAACCTGTACAAACACACACAGCTGCAGGATACCTTCGGCGCGATCATGATCGCACTGGTGGACGGCGAGCCGCGCGTGCTCTCGCTCAAGCAGATGCTGCACTACTATATCGAGCACCGCAAGGATGTCGTCATCCGCCGTACGCGCTTTGACCTGGAACGGGCACAGGCGCGCGCGCACATCCTGCAGGGCCTGCTGTTGGCGCTGGATCACATCGACGAGGTGATTCACATCATCCGCTCCTCACAGGACGACAGCGAGGCCAGAAGGCGGTTGGAAGAGCGCTTTGGCTTTACCGATAAGCAGTCGCAGGCCATTTTGGACATGCGGTTGCGCCGCCTGACCGGCCTGGAAGCCGACAAATTGCAGGCCGAACTGGACGAGCTCAACGAGCGCATCGCCTACTTCCTGCGCATCCTGTCGGATATGGGACTGGTGATGCAGATCATCAAAGACGAGCTCGCCGCGGTGCGCGAGCAGTACGGCGACGCGCGCCGTACCGAGATCTTGCCGGTCGAGGGCGAGGTGGACATGGAGGACCTGATCGAGCAGGAGGACATGTGCGTCACGCTCACGCACTTTGGCTACATCAAGCGCCTGCCGGCGGATACGTACCGCAGCCAGCACCGCGGTGGACGCGGCATGACGGGAGTGACCACGCGCGAAGAGGATTTTGTGGAAAACATCTTCTTCACCAATACGCATACGCCCATCCTGTTCTTCACCAACAAGGGGCGCGTGTTCCGGCTCAAGTGCTATGAGATCCCGTTGGCCGGTCGGCAGGCCAAGGGCATGGCCATCGTCAACCTGCTGCGGTTGCAGCCGCAGGAGAAGATCACGACGGTGCTGCCTATCAAATCCACGGGAGAAAAGTACCTGGTGATGGCCACGCGCAAGGGGCTGATTAAAAAGACGGCGGTGCAGGAGTTCGACAATATCCGCCAGAGCGGGCTGATCGCCATGGGCGTGCGCGAGGACGACGAACTGTGCAGCGTGTTCCCCACCAAGGGCGAGGACGAGATCATCCTGGGTACGCGCAGCGGCATGAGCATCCGCTTCTCGGAAAAGGACATCCGGCCCATGGGCCGTACGGCGTTTGGCGTGCGTTCGGTCAACCTCTCGACGGGGGACGAAGTGGTGGATGTACAGCGCGTGGACAAACGCTATGTGCTCACCATCAGCGAAAAGGGCTATGGCAAGCTGACCGACCAGAGCGAATACACCTGCCAGACGCGTGGCGGCAAGGGCGTCAAGACGCTGCAGGTCACCAAAAAGACCGGCCTTGTGGCGGGACTGAAGATGGTGGATGGCGATGAGGACGTGGTGCTCATGGACCAGGAGGGCACGATCATTCGGTTTTCGTGCAAACAGGTCAGCATCATTGGCCGCCTGACGCAGGGCGTAATGCTGATGCGCTTGAGCGAGGGCAACCATGTGGCGGCAGTGGAGATTGTGGCGCCCAACGAGGCGCACGAAGAGGCGGAAACGGATGCCGTGACGCAGCCACAGATGCAACCGGATGAACCCGAAGCTTGAACATAGGCATACAGTTAAAGGGCGTCCCCTGTACGACAGGGGACGCCCTTTTTTGGATGGAAAGAGAGAACTTGTGGACCAAAGGCGATGGATGGGCGCAGGCGCTTGGCACATTGCGCCGGTTGGCCGGTCGTGCGCTGCGACGTGCCGGGGGAAAAGACAAAATGCGACGAAAGACGACGGCATGCGCCCCAAACCGGTAGCAGGAGGGCAAACGCCTCTTGCCCGGATGGGCTGCGGATTTGTCAAAGCGGGTCGGGCAGGGTACAATACGCCGTAGAGACAGGATGGGAGGAGGCCATATACATGCAGACGGTCACAGAGCGGTTTTTGCGGTATGTTCAGGTGGATACACAGTCGGTGCCGGATGTGACAGATCGCTTTCCCAGCAGTGAAAAGCAAAGAGATCTGGCGCACATGCTGGCACAGGAACTGCGTGAGATGGGGGCGCGCAACGTGCGCGAGGACGCATACGGATACGTGTATGCGACGCTTCCGGCCAACACGGAACGGGTGCCGTCCATTGGCCTGATCGCACACATGGACACCTCGTGCGCGGTGAGCGGGAAGGATGTCAAACCGCAGTTGCACCCGGCCTATGCCGGCGGCCCGATCGCATTGCAGGAGGGCTCCGTGCTCTCGCCCGAGGAATTTCCCGAGCTGCTGCACATGCTCGGGCAGGATGTGATCACCTCCGACGGCACCACGCTGCTGGGCGC
>DXZF01000285.1 GCA_019415425.1 Bacillota bacterium
CGCTCAAGATCGCGCGCGAGGTGGGCTACATCAATGCCGGTACGGTGGAGTTTTTGGTCGACAAGCACGGCAACCACTACTTTATCGAGATGAATCCGCGCATTCAGGTCGAGCACACCGTCACGGAAGTGGCCACGGGCGTCGATCTTGTACAGGCACAGATTCTCATCGCGCAGGGCATCGCGCTGACGGATCCGCGCCTGCAGCTGCGGCAGGAGGATATCGAACACCACGGCTTTGCCATCCAGTGCCGCGTCACCACTGAGGATCCGCGCAACAACTTTGCGCCGGATACCGGAAAGCTGTCGGTCTACCGCAGCGGCGGCGGCAACGGCGTGCGGCTGGATGCCGGCAATGCGTTTACGGGCGCCGTCATTACGCCGTATTACGATAGCCTGCTGGTCAAGATCACCACCTCGGATCGCACCTTTGAGGGCGCGGTGCGCAAGGCGCTGCGCTCGCTCAACGAGATTCGCGTGCGCGGCGTCAAGACCAACGTGCCGTTTCTGGTCAACGTGTTGCAGAACCCGGTGTTCCTCTCCGGCAAGTGCGACACCCGCTTTATCGACGCCACGCCGGAGCTGTTCAACTTCGAACTGCCGCAGGACCGCGCCACCAAGGTGCTGCGCTACATCGCAGAGCGCACTGTGGACGAAAGCCGCCCCGCGCGTGCCGCCATCGTCTCTCCGCACGCGCCGTACGCGCCCTCTTCCCCGCCCCCACGCGGCTTTAAGCAGCTGCTGGAGCAGCAGGGGCCCGAGGCCGTATGCGAAGCGGTGCTCTCGCACAGGCGCCTTTTGATCACCGACACCACGCTGCGCGACGCGCACCAGTCGCTTCTGGCCACGCGCGTGCGCACGCGCGACATGCTGCTTGCCGCGCCGGCCATGGCCCATACGCTCTCCTCTGCGTTCTCGCTGGAGATGTGGGGGGGCGCGACGTTTGACGTCGCCTATCGCTTTTTGCACGAGTCGCCGTGGAAGCGGCTGGAACAGCTGCGCGCGCGCATCCCCAACATCCTGTTCCAGATGCTGCTGCGCGGCGCCAACGCCGTCGGGTACACCAACTACCCCGACAACGTCGTCAAGCAGTTCATCCGTTTGAGCGCCGCGCGCGGCATCGACGTGTTCCGCGTGTTTGACTCGCTCAACTGGCTGCCCGGCATGCAGATGGCGCTGGACGAGGTGGTGCAGACCGGCAAGATCGCAGAGGCGACCATCTGCTACACCGGCGATATCCTGGATCCGCGGCGCGACAAGTATCCGTTGCAATACTATGTCAATCTGGCCAGGGAGCTGGAAAAGGCGGGCGCGCACATGCTGTGCATCAAGGATATGTCGGGCCTGCTCAAGCCCTTTGCCGCCAAGAAGCTGGTCAAGGCGCTCAAAGAGGAGATCGGCATTCCGCTGCACCTGCACACGCACGACACCAGCGGCAACCAGATCGCGGCCTATCTATTGGCCGCCGAGGCTGGTGTGGACATCGTGGACTGCGCCATCGCGTCCATGAGCAGCTTCACCAGCCAGCCTTCGTTCAACTCGCTGTGCGCAGCGCTCAAGGGCACCGAGCGCGATCCCTCGTTCAACCTTGCCGCGCTGGACGAACTGAGCGAGTACTGGGCGCAGATGCGCCCGCTGTACAGCCAGTTTGAAGCGGGCTTGACGTACCCGGATACCCAGATCTACGAGCTGGAGATCCCCGGCGGGCAGTACAGCAACTTCAAACCGCAGGTGGAATCGTTGGGCCTCGGGCATCGCTTTGCAGAGGTCAAGGCCATGTACTCCACCGTCAACGAGATGCTGGGCGA
>DXZF01000286.1 GCA_019415425.1 Bacillota bacterium
GCAGGGGCGTGGGGACGGCGTCCCCACAAAGTACCCCTAAGCGGGGTCGCAGGGGCAGCGCCCCTGCAAAAAACCCCCCACAAAAAAACAAAACCATCAGAAAGTAGGCAGTGAGCAATGGAAACCAACAAAGAGCGCAAGCAGCGGGTGTACTCGGGCATCCAGCCGTCGGGCATGCTGACGCTGGGCAACTACATTGGCGCGGTGCGCAACTGGGACAAGATGCAAGAGGAATACGACTGCATCTACTGCGTGGTAGACCAGCACGCGATCACGGTACGGCAGGAGCCGGCCACGCTGCGGCGGCGCACGCTGGAGATCTTCGCGCTGCTGATGGCGTGCGGGGTAGACCCGCAGCGCAGCATCCTGTACGTGCAGAGCCACGTGCCGGCGCACGCGCAGCTCTCGTGGGTGCTCAACTGCTACACGTACATGGGCGAGCTCTCGCGCATGACGCAGTTCAAGGACAAGAGCCGCCGCCATGCCGATAACATCAACGCCGGCCTGTACGACTACCCGGTGCTGATGGCGGCGGACATCCTGCTCTACCAGACCGACCTGGTGCCCATCGGCGCGGACCAGAAACAGCACCTGGAGCTTGCGCGCGATGTGGCCGAGCGCTTCAACAACCTGTACGGCGAGGTGTTCCGCATTCCTGAGCCGTACATCCCCAAGGTGGGCGCGCGGGTGATGAGCCTGCAGGAGCCCGAGAAGAAGATGAGCAAGTCCGACCCCAACGAGAACGGCTTCATCTCGCTGCTGGACCCGCCCGAGGTGATCGTGCGCAAGTGCAAGCGCGCCGTGACGGATTCCGATACCGAAAACCCGGTGCGCGTCGCGCCCGAGAAGCCCGGCGTCAGCAACCTGATCGGCATCCTGGCCGCCGTGACCGACCGCACGCCCGAGGCCATCGAGCAGCAGTTCAAAGGGCAGGGCTACGGCGCGTTCAAGCCCGCCGTGGCCGAGGCCGTGATCGAGGCGCTGCGGCCCATCCAGCAGCGGTATCAGGAATACCTGGCCGATAAGGGGCAGCTGCTCAGCTACATGCAGCAGGGCGCCGACGCCGCTGCGCGCATCGCAAACCGCACGCTGCAAAAGGTGTACAAAAAGGTGGGGTTTGTCAGCACGAAGTGAAACGGAGCCGCGAACCGGCAGACGCCCCGGGTGTCCCACAGGCGGCGGATAGGGGCGAAAACGGCCCAAAAGCGAAAACGTGTGGTTGCATATCGCCGCCAAAGCGGTATAATAATAGTGAGGATGGCAACGGGTTTGTCCATCAGGCGTCGAAGCAGATGGCCGTTTCAGGTCGCGGTTGTCTGTGGAGCCGGATCGAGGGTTGCGTGTTACCTCAACCTGAATAGGCAGTCGCCGAAAGAAAACACCCAGGGGCTTCGCTTCGGCGGAGCCCCGCTTTTTGTCTATGGGGTGGTGCGCGATGGGCCCAGATCATTTGATGCAAGCAGCGATGGGATGGCAACGCCTGCTGGATAAGAAACTCCGATTGGTCTATGGAAAATCAGGCAGGCTGAGGGAAGTGCTGTTGACCTTTTCAAGAGAAGATTTTTTCATCTGGCAGGCTTTCACTATCTGAAGGATGTCTCGCTGCCCAAAGCGTTTTCCCGCAAAAATACGCTGCGCGTTTGCCTCAACGGCACAATCGCAGAAGCGCATATGCAAAAATCCAGCAATTATACAGCCATCGTTGCGCCCAGGCTGAAAGCCCTATGCGCCTTGGAAGAGATGTTCATGGGGGATTTTGTCACGTATCTGTTTTTGCGGGACAAGCTTCCGTTTTATACCAACATCGATGCGGCCTATCTGATCGAAGGCACGGCGGTGGCGCTTTTCCTCTTCGTAGATCAGGGGAATGCGGATACGTATTTTTGCCGATCTATTTTCATGAAGGACAGGCGGTCTTATGCCGCGAACCAGACGCCGATCGCGCTGCTGAAAAAAGAATGGATCACAGAGGATGGAACGCAGGTATTGCTGGATCGACTGGACCACAGGGGAGAATGCAAATCAAAATCGCGCTAAGGCCCACACCGCCTTCCCTTAGAGGGGGAAGGCTTTTTTTGTGCGCGGGTGGGGGAGGGGAATGCACAAAAAAACGGCCTTTGAATCGGCCGTTTGTCTTTTGCTTGCTTTCAAACCTGTTGATCATCAGTGAGCAGGGATTCGTCGATCGCCCCGTACGTCTTTTCATAGACCCGAATGCAGTGTAGAGCCAGATAATTGATCTGCTGATTGATGCTGCGGCAATCGCGGTTTGCGATGTAGCGGAGCTTTCTATATGTGGTTAAATCCATTCGCGTTAAAAACGATTTCATTTCTTTTCGGTTGGCCATCGCTTTCCTCTATTCAGCGTCTATGGGTGAAGTTGGCTGTATCTCGCCATGCGCCTGCTCAAACTGTTGCAGATACTGGCGCACCGCATAGGCGATCTGCCCATTGACACTGCGTCCTTCATACTCAGCAACATAACGCAACTTTTCATATAGGGATACGTGTATGCGCACGCTGATCGTCTTTGTATCCTTCTTCGCCATTCACATTCACCCGCAATATGATGATATTTCCATATCAACTTGATTTCATATTAGACGAATGTTGCGCATAAATCCTGCAAATGATATAATTATGATATAAAATAGCATCACAAAATTTTGCTGGGAACAGTATGCGCAATCTGTGCGCAAACATACATGCCGCATGCCAGGGACGAATGAAGGAGAGCACAACGATGAAAGACATTCTGGAAGCGCTGTTCATGGGCCATCTGGACCCATCCGACGTGCCGGTGGTCAAGACCGATGCGTATCGGGAGATGGAGGAGCGGGCGGACCGGTACGAGCGGGAGCTGTCCGCCCAGCTCACCGAGCAGCAGCAGGAGCTGTATATCCGGCTGAGCAATCTGCTCAGCGAGCTCAATCTCATGGACCACCTGCGCTATTTCAAGCAGGGCTTTGCGCTGGCCGTGCAACTGCACGACGCGGCCGTGCGCGAGTCGGTCGATTCTTCGACCATGCAGCACATGGCCACGCGGGGGTAGCCCCGCGCCGCGCCGTGGGCCTGGCGTTTCCCCTCCCCCGGGCGAGGGCCTTGCAGGCGTTCCACCCCTGCAGCCCCGCCCGGGGTTTTTGGCATGGGTTTTTTTGCAGGGGCGCCGCCCCTACGACCCCTGTTTGGGGGGTGTTTTTTGTAGGGGTTCCACCCCTACGACCCTGCTCAGGGATTTCATCCCTGAGAACCCTTTGTCGCAAATGCATGCGCATTTGCCTGGGGGGGGATTGGGCCTCTCCGGCCGCATTGCGGTGCA
>DXZF01000287.1 GCA_019415425.1 Bacillota bacterium
GATGTGTATAAGAGACAGATGTGGCTGCCGACCATGTCCATGGCGTCGATCACTTCATCGGGGGGAATGAAACTGCTCAGCCCCGCGATGGCCATCGCGCTGCTGGACAGCGCCACGGCCGCATAGTTGCCATTGCGCTTGACGCACGGCACCTCCACCAACCCCGCGACCGGATCACACACCAATCCCAGGGCGCTCTTGAGCGCGATGGCAAAGGCGTCGGCCACCTGTTGCGGCGTGCCGCCGCGCAGCTGTGTCAGCGCCGCAGCCGCCATGCCGCCGCCCACGCCGCACTCCACCTGGCAGCCGCCCTGCGAGCCGGAAAGCGTAGACCGCTGCGCCACCACCATGCCCAATGCTCCGGCAGCGAACAGCGCTTCACACAGTGCCGCGTCTGCATAGCCCTCGCACTGCTGTGCGGCCAGCAGCACGCCGGCCAGAATGCCGCAGGCACCTGCCGTGGGCGCTGCAACGATGCAGCCCATGCACGCGTTGGCCGTGGCGGCGCTGAGCGCCTTTTGCAGCGTCACATGCAACAGATCGTCCGGCAACTTCTTTTGTTCCATGGCGCGCTTGATCGCATGCCCCTCGGCACACACCATGCCGGACTGCGTCTTGCTCTCCGCCCTCTCTCCCTCCTGTACGCTGTGGCGCATGACCTCCAACATCGCCTGCATGCGTGCAAGGCTCTGTGCCTGCGATTCTCCAGCCGCAAGCGCCTCGTCGCAGAGCGCCACATGCCCGATCGAGCAGTTTTCCCGCTGTGCCCGCTGCACCAGTGCATCGACGCGCTCATAACACGGTTCATCCCGCCCCGCTTCATGCGACACAGGCGGCACCTGTTTTCCATCGCGATGCGTCACCACGATGCGGCCGCCGCCCAGCGAGCTGGCCACAATTTGCGCGCGCCGGTGCGCGCCCTGCACCGTCAGCCGTGCCGAGTTGATATGCGTCCCGGGCCCCAAATCCGTCTTGACAAACGTATACTTCATGCCCTGCTGTGCTGCTATGGCAAAACTGTGCTTGATGCGCTCGTCGTCGGTATCCATGCCCAATAGCCCGGCCACCAGCGCCAAGTCGGTGTGATGCCCTTCCGCCTTGGCCGCATACGATCCGTGCAACTCGATCTTTGCCTGCTCTACCGCTTCGCCCAACGCCTCCCGGGCTGCCAGGCCGATGCGCACCGCGCCCGCCGTATGTGAACTGGATGGGCCCACCATCACCGGGCCGATGATTTCAAACACCCTCATTGCGCGATTCCCCCTCGCCAGTTTTTTTCATCATACCATAAAACGCGCATGGAAAACGCCCCAAACACAATTGCCCTGCCCTGCTGATTTGTGATAAGATCAAGTATCGTGGATTTGGTTCATCCCAAGGATGGAAAGGAGCCTGTTTGCATGCAGCAAAAGGAGATTGCGGCGCTGGCCCGTCTGGCGCACCTACACTTTGACGACGATGCGCTCGCCGCATTTGCCGACGAATTTCAGAAGACACTGGCGTTTGTGGATCAGTTGTCAGCATTGGACACCGAGGGGGTCGATCCGCACGAGGATCGGTTGATGGCCGCTGCGCCGCTGCGCGAGGATGAAGTCCGTCCCTCCATCGCACAGGAGGCCGCCCTGCAAAATGCACCGCAGAGCGATGGTGCGGGATTTTTGATTCCCAAGGTGCTTTGAGGAGGATGCCGCAGATGGAAATTTACGAATTGACGCTCAAACAGCTCTGCGACGGCCTCGCACAGAAGCAGTTTACCGCTGCCGAGGTGGTACAGGCCTATCAGGCGCGCATCCAACAGGTGGAACCCCAGGTGCACGGCTATTTGCACACGCTCACAGAACAGGCGTTCCAGCAGGCGCAACAGGCGGACGAACGGCGTGCCAAAGGCGATGCCTCTTTGCTGCTAGGCGTGCCTTATGCCATCAAGGACAACCTGTGCACCGACGGCGTGGCCACCACCTGTGCCTCCAGGATGTTGGAGCATTTTGTGCCGCCCTACAATGCCACGGTGGTGGAGAAGCTCAATCAGCACGGCCTGATTTCGCTGGGCAAGGCGAATATGGACGAGTTTGCCATGGGCTCCTCGACGGAGAATTCCGCCTTTATCGCCACCTGCAACCCGCACGACCTCTCTCGCGTGCCGGGAGGCAGCAGTGGCGGTAGCGCCGCCATTGTCGCC
>DXZF01000288.1 GCA_019415425.1 Bacillota bacterium
ATGAACATGATGGTTTAGCGGTCATAAACATTTTGTATACGGAAAATTGCCTCAATTCCGCGTGGAAAGGAATCACTTCATGATAACCTGGAAACGAATATGGATTTTTTTTGCTTGCGTTTTGCTGCTCGCAATCGGTTATTTTGTCTTTCTTGCCCCGCCGCCCTACTATATGCAGGAAGGCGGATTTCTGGAGCGTTCAGGTTCTAAATTTGGTACAGGGGTACCTTACAATCAATTCAATACCACTGGGCGGTTCGTCAAGCAAGATCCTTATTCATATTGGTATATCTATAAAGCAGGAGAGCAGCCCGGCATCTATAGGGAGTCTGCAGGTGGTATCAAATCCGTTCGATTGACGGCAAATTCTGCTAGATATATGAACTTGTACAAAGACAAAATAACGGACGTAGAATGGGTTTACTATATCGATGACAACAATGCTCTTTGGCGCGTCAATGACAGTGGCACGGTAGATGAGCATATCCGCGACAACTGCGCGTATATTTTTATCATCGGTACCAGCTTGATCTATGCAACGGAAGACAATCGTATCTATGAAACGGGTGTTTTTAACTTGGAGAGCATCCGAGAAGATCAGGGCCTTCTTCATGCAGAGGCCGCCTCGCCATTCTTTGGCTATCGTGATGATTACTGGATGTATTACGAATCATTTTCTCCCTCTGGTGAAATATCGGTATCGTATAAGCACATCGAATATAGTCATGAAAAAGCAGAGATCATATGTCCGATCGCACCAGACAAGTGGTTGCCGTTCTATGCTGCTTATGTATTGTATGTAAGTGATGGCAATTTGTATGCTGCGTACTTCAATGAGAATAAGCTTTTATATGAGGGGATTCCTGCTGATAGCCGGATTTACTATACGACAAGATATATCTTTTTTGAAGGCGATAGAGAAAACGGCACAGACACCTACCCCCTTTATCGCATTGATATGGCAGATGGAAAAAATCTTAAGCAGGAACTCGTGTTGGATAACATTCCTTGTGAATTATACTTTTTTGAGGGGTATCTCTATCAATATGATACCGAAAAGGGGGCTCTTCATCGGATATATCGTTTGGATAGCCGTTTGAATACAAACTAAAGAAAGGACGCCTAATGGCGTCCTTTCTCTATGCGCAATACAGTATTTTGCAGATGCACGGATGCTTCTTTTTTTTGCAGACACATGCTATGATATTGTCAATCTTTTGGTGGACAACGAGGAGGGCCATTTGTCCAGACAAACGGTTTTCTGCCTGGTCGCTGTGGCTATGGTACTATTGGCTGTGCACGGCAATACCCGTACCAATGCTTGCGCCCGCTGCAACCCCTACGCTTGTGCTGCGGATACCGTGCACTATCGGTGCAGGAGAAGATGCACGAAGCCATCGCAGTTACGTACTATATCGCAGTGTCTACCTTCCACACCGGGCGCATAGGGTATCCACACCACAGGCTCAGAAAGGCAATGAAGTTTTCTTTTGTTTTTGCATCCACCGTCGACTTGTGGAGGTCGTCAACGCGGATGCAAAGCGCGCTTGTACGTCCCGTGTGTGCCAAGCGCTCTTCCTATCCAAAAACCGGTAGTAAAGGCGGGATTTTCCATGCAAAAACAGAAAAAGGTTCGTCTCCCTCTCCTGATTCTGACTGTGCCCGTCATCCTGCTCTATCTCCTCTTTGCCTTACAGCCACCGGAAGACTATAGCGATCCAGCGCC
>DXZF01000289.1 GCA_019415425.1 Bacillota bacterium
ATAAGAGACAGGGCGCGCATCGTGTACTGGGAGGCGCGCGGCGAGAGCGAAGCGGGCCAGCTGGCCGTGGCCAACGTGGTGTTGAACCGCGTGCGGCACGAACGCTGGCCCGACACCATCGCGGGGGTGATCTACCAAAAGCACCAGTTCACCCCCACGGAAAACAGCCGGTACAAGTCCGTATCGGTGCCGGAGGCGTACTACGAGATCGCACGGCGCGCGCTTTCGGGCGAAAAGGTGGTGGACGACGACTACACCTTCTTTGCCCGCGGCAAACAGACGCGCTACGCCACCGACTTTGTGCGCATCGGCAACCACTGGTTCGGCCGGTGCAAGTAAAACCCCAAATAGACGCAGGCCCCCGTGCGCGCACAGGGGCCTGCGTCTGTATCGGTTGCGGATGCCTTATCTTGCGTTGCCAGGGGGGTCTTGCCGCTGCGCCGCGTCGTGCTGCGCCTGCAGCGCCGCGTGCGCGCGCGGGTACCGCTTTTTGAACATGGACAGCTTGGTCTCGGAGATGACCACGGACAGAAAGATCAGCGCGGTGCCGATCAGGATGCGCAGGGTGAACGGCTCGCCCAGCAACAGGCAGCCGAACAGGCACCCAAAGAGCGATTCGGTGCTCATCAGCAGCGAGGCGTGCGACGGGTCGGCGTACTTGATGCCGACGTTCTGCAGCGTCAGCGCCAGCATGGTGCACACCAGCCCCAGGTACGCGATGGCCCAGAGCATCCCGCCGTCAAAGTGGGTGGGGAACGCCTCGCTCACGCCGCCCACGCCCCAGGCCCACAGCGCGCAGAACGCGAACTGCAGCAGCACCAGCACCATCATATCGTGCCGCTTGGCAAAGTGGCTGATGGCCACGATGTGCAGCGCGTAAAAGACGCCGCACAGCAGCGTCAGCCCATCGCCCAGGTTGAGCGAGAACCCGTTGCCCAGCGACAGCACGCCGATGCCCACAAGGCACAGCACCGCCGCGATCACGTTGTACCGGTCCGGCCGCACCTTGGCCACGCCCCACATGAGGAACGGCACCAGCACGACGTACGTGGCCGTCAAAAACGCGTTGTTGCCGGCGGTGGTGAACATCAGCCCGTACGTCTGCAGCGCGTAGGCCAGGTACAGCGCCGTGCCGATGACAAACCCCGCAAACAGGTCGCGGCGCGTCAGCCGCCGCAGCCGGGGCAGGATCATCAGCGCGATGCCCACCGCGGCCACCGTAAAGCGCAGCGCCAGCAGGTAGTTGGTGGAGATGCCGTCCAGCGCGTTCTTCATCACCACAAAGCCGCTGCCCCAGATGACGCCGGTCAACAGCAGCAGGGCGTCGGCGAGCTTGGCGCGCCGCTTCTCACTCATCTTTTCCATGGGGTTCCGGTCCCTTTCGCTCTTTTTCAGTAAAACTACGCGGCATTATAGCACGCGCTGCGGCGCATTGCAATTGCGCGCGGCGCGCGCCGCGCTGCCAATCGTGCATACCCTTGCATCAAACGGGCAACGATAGGGGCAAACACGGCAGAGAAACGAGGTGTCCACATGTCCCAGGAAGAGATGAAACAGCGCA
>DXZF01000029.1 GCA_019415425.1 Bacillota bacterium
TGCCCAAGCAGATGCTGGAGGCGCATGGCGCTGTGAGTGAAGAGGTGGCGCGTGCCATGGCGGAAAACGTGCGCACGCTGTCCGGCGCGGATTATGGCCTGTCCACCACTGGCATTGCGGGCCCGAGCGGCGGCACGCCGGAGAAGCCCGTCGGCACGGTATACGTGGCGGTGGCCGACGCCAACGGCTGCGAGGTCAAGCATTACACCTTCACCTCTGATCGCACGCGCAACCGTGCACGCGCCATTTCAAATGTACTGAACCTGTTGCGACTGCGCATGCTGCGCGAAGAAGAAGGGAGAGCATAAGACGTGGGAGCTGGAAAGGGAATGGAAAAGCAAAAGGCATTGGATATGGCGCTGAGCCAGATTGAAAAGCAATTCGGCAAAGGTGCCGTGATGAAATTGGGCGAATCCTCCATCAATCAGGGGATTGATGTCATCTCCACCGGCTGTTTGGAATTGGATTTGGCCCTGGGCATCGGCGGATTCCCCCGTGGCCGGATTATCGAAATCTACGGCCCGGAGTCGTCCGGCAAGACCACGGTTGCCCTGCATGCCATTGCAGAGGCCCAAAAGACGGGCGGAACGGCGGCGTTCATCGATGCCGAGCACGCGCTGGATCCCGTATACGCGCAAGCATTGGGGGTTGACATTGACAACCTCTACGTCTCGCAACCGGATACCGGAGAACAGGCATTGGATATTTGCGAAGCGCTGGTGCGCAGCGGCGCAATCGATATCGTCGTCATCGACTCTGTGGCGGCGCTGGTGCCCAAGGCAGAGATTGAGGGCGATATGGGCGACAGCCACGTCGGCCTGCAGGCACGCCTGATGAGCCAGGCGCTGCGCAAATTGGCCGGCGTGATCAGCAAATCCAATACGGTGGTCATCTTTATCAACCAGCTGCGCGAAAAGGTGGGCGTCATGTTTGGCAACCCCGAGACCACCACGGGCGGCAAGGCGCTCAAGTTCTACGCCAGCGTACGGCTGGATATCCGCCGCAGTGAACAGCTCAAGTCCGGTGCAGAGGTAGTGGGCAACCGTACGCGTTGTAAAGTCGTCAAAAACAAGATGGCGCCGCCGTTTCGCACGGCAGAGTTTGATATGATCTATGGCCATGGCATTTCGCGCGAAGGATCGGTAATCGAT
>DXZF01000290.1 GCA_019415425.1 Bacillota bacterium
GAGACAGGCGGTACGAGGATGCCCTCCGTGCCAATGCTGGTGCCCGTGATCAGCTGCGTCAGCGGCATCAGCGCCATCAGCAAAATGACAAACGGAATGGACCGGCCGACGTTGACAATGCCCGCACAGATGGCATTGAGCGTCTTGTTGGGGCGGATGCCGTCCCTCTTGGAGGTGATCAGCAACACGCCCACAGGCATGCCGATGAGGTACGCAAAAAAGACCGAAACAACTGTGATCAATAGCGTCTCCAGCGAACCTTCCCACATCTCTGGCCAATACGCGGCCAGCGTCTCTAAGAATGCGCTCACTCTGCCTCACCCCCCGCCATACCCAGCAGCAGTTTGGCAATGCCGCTTTCGGGGTTTTCCAAAATCTGTTTGGTCTCGCCCTGCTCGACGAACACGCCGTCGTTGATCACGGCGACCTTGTTGCAGATGCCGCGCACCACGCCAATCTCGTGCGTGATGATCAGAATCGAGACCCCCAGCTTGCGATTGATATCCACCAGAAGGTCCAAAATGGACCGGGTCGTAAAGGAGTCCAGCGCCGAGGTGGGCTCGTCGCACAAGATGATCTTGGGCGAATTGGCCAGCGCCCGCGCGATGGCTACGCGCTGCTTTTGCCCGCCCGAAAGCTGCGAAGGATACGCCTTGGCCTTGTCGGACAGGCCGACCAGCTGCAGCAGCTCCTCCACGCGCGCGCGGATCTGCTGCTTGTTCATGTGGCCCAACTCCAGCGGGAAGGCGACATTGTCGGCCACGGTGCGCTGCATCAACAGGTTGTACCCCTGAAAGATGACGCCGATCTGCTTACGCAGTGCGATCAGCTCCTTGCCCTTGAGCGTGGACAGCTCCTGCCCCTCGACCCAGATGCGCCCGGACGTGGGCTGCTCCAGCAGGGCGATACACCGCAAGAGCGTGCTCTTGCCCGCGCCGCTCATGCCGATGATGCCAAAGATGTCGCCCTTTTCCACATCCAGATCGATGTGTTTGAGCGCTACGACCTCCCTGTCCGTCACAAACACCTTGCTCAGGTTTTCCACCTTGATCACAGCAAGTCACTTCCCTTCCCCAAACCAAACAAAAAAGCTTTCGCCCTCCGCTCTCGAGGGCGAAAGCCATCGCTTCCGCGTTACCACCTCAACGTTCGCACAGACCTCGCGATCAGTGCCTCATCGGGTACATGCCATACCCTATCGCTGTAATGGGCGATCCCATTGTAGCCTGTGCGCCATGCGCATCGGTACAAAGACTCCAAGTCCATGTTCAGCTGCCGCCTGCCACCCGTTTCCAGCGCGCCGGGCTCTCTATGCGCACGCCTGCCGCCTACTCTACCCTTCATCGTCGATCTTATCAGATTAGCCTTGATTATACGAAAAATATGTGTTTTCGTCAAGTCCCGTTTCCCGGGGCATGCACAGGGGGGCGCATGCAACCGCACGCGCCCCCTTGCCATCATGGAACGTCAGACACCGCTCACGCCTTGCCGTCGCTGCCCAGCACATACTGGATCTTGTGGCTGACGATCTCGCAGATCGCATCGCGCGCGGGCCCCAGATACAGCCGCGGGTCAAAGTCGGCCGGGTGCTCGGCAAAGTGCCTGCGGATGCACGCCGTCATCGCAAGGCGCAGGTCGGTATCGATGTTGATCTTGCACACCGCCATCTGCGCGGCCTTGCGCAGCATCTCCTCCGGGCAGCCCTTGGCGCCGGTCATCTCGCCGCCGTACCGGTTGATCATGGCGACGTAATCCTGCATGACCGATGAG
>DXZF01000291.1 GCA_019415425.1 Bacillota bacterium
GGCTGGCCCTGCGGCGGCACGGCCTCGCCCTTGATCTCGGCCGCGGTCGTGGCCCGTGCGCAGCGCATTTCCAGGCACAGGGTATCGCTTTTGGCCACCAGTTGATCGGTTTGATCCGGCCGGCAATACGACAGGTCCACCTCGTCCTTGATTTCAAAGAGCAATTCGATGACGGCCGCTACGTTGAGCCGGCGGCTGTCGGTCATCTGCGTCTCGATGCTGCTCACATAGGCCTGTGCGGTGCCGCGCATCCCCGCCTGTGCGCCCGGCACGTCGGCCGTATGTTTGAAGGTGGAGACCGACTCAAACGCGTGCATATTGCCCTCTTCATCCAGATAGCACACGCACAGCGTGAGCGTGCCGTCGGTCATGGCGCGCCCGTCCAGGCTCTCCACACTGCCCGTCTCTGCGCGCCCACATACCAGCACCACGCGCGCCATCTCGGGTTTGCCCACCGGCAGGCTGACTTCTCCTTCGATCAGTGCCTGAGAAAACGTACCGCCTGTATGGCGTAGAATCCGTTCGTTGGCTTGAAGTTGTTCCATCTTGTGCTTTCCCCCTATCGATTTCCGTGCTCCCGCCGCTCTTTTGCGGGGTCTTGCGGCGGTACGTCGGCGCCTGTACGCCTCCGGTTCGCCATCTATACGTTTCTATGCATAGTCTCACCGTGCACAAAATATGCCCGGCTTTGCCTGCCGGGCAAAAGAAATGAAAAGGCCCCGGCATCTGCCTGGGCCTTTTGCTGCTATTGTGGTTCGTCCAACCAGCGCAATTCCAAATGCCTGGTGAACAGATCGCTGTATGCATAGCTGATGCGCCGTTCCCGCTTTCCCTGCTGCACCAGCACCGTAAATACACTGGGGAAGCTGTTTTCCAAAATGCCCTCACTCTCTACGCTGCGGCTGCGCCCGCGGTGCGTCTTGAGGTATACGCGCCTGCCCAGGTTCCTCTCTATGCCGCTGCGTATCTGCTGCAAGTCCTGCACGCCATCGCCTCCTTGGGGTTTCTGCTCCCACTTTTCCCCAAATGCACGGCGTTTATGCGCTGTGCAGGCCGTTTCAGGCAATCTGCTCCATGGCCAGTTTATCCGCCACCAGTGCGATGAATTCGCCGTTGGTCGGCTTTTCATTCTTGTTGTATACGATAAAGCCGAACAGGGCGTTGATGTTTTCGATTTTGCCGCGTGTCCACGCCACTTCGATGGCGTGGCGGATGGCGCGTTCGACCTTGCTGGCCGAGGTGTCAAAGTGCTCCGCCACGCGCGGATACAGCTCCTTGGTGATGCGGTTGATCAGCGACCCATCCTCCATCACCAGTTTGATCGCGTACCGCAGATAGTGGTATCCCTTGATGTGCGCCGGGATGCCAACGGTCAAAAATACGCTGGAGATCTTTTCGTCCACGCTGATATTGCGGTTGCTGGACAGCGGCGCAATGCTGGTGTTCTGCACCGCCTGCGAGAGTCCCTGGTTGGCTTCCGTGATGCGCTTTTGTAGGTTGTCCATCGTGTAGGGTTTGACCATAAAATACCGGGCGCCCAATGCCATGCAGTGCCGGATGACTTCGTCGCTGGCAAATGAGGACGCGACGATCACATGGGGTCGGTTTGCCTGCGACAGCTGGTTGATGTGTTCGAGCACTTCGATGCCGTCCATCTGTGGAATGATCAGATCCAGCACGACCACGTCCACATCCGCGAGTTTGGCAATCGCTTCCTGCCCGCTGTGAGCGATCTCTACCAGATCGATGGTCGCGTGGTTGGCGAACGTCTGCTGCACGACCCTGCACAGTTCGAAATCGTCCTCTACAAAAAGCACCCGTACTTTCTCACTCATTGGTTCTCCTCCTACACTGTTTTCCCAAACGATTGATTTCCCCTCTAACTCCCATCTCGCGCGTTCTCGACGGTCGGATATTATCATATTTCTTGGGAAAAATGAATGCGTGAAAGGCGTTTTTATTCCTTTTCGACAAACTTCGTACGAATTCGACAGCGGTTTTCTTCTTTGATCCGGAAAATCCACTGTTTTTCGGCGGTTTTGGGGCATTGTCCATGGAAAATTCAACAGAAATGAGGCATCCAAATGGCTGTTCTTGTCAGACGCATTCGCACGTTGCGCATCGCCATGTGCGCAGGGATGGCCGTGCTCGTGGCAACGCTGTTTATCACGCAGGTCATAATGGGACCCCAGTACGCGCAAAAGGCGCTGGATGCGCGCATCCGCACGCTGTCGGTGCGCACGGCACGCGGGCAGCTCACCGACCGCTATGGCCGCATCCTGGCCGGCACGCAGACGCAGTATGCGCTCATGCTCAGCATCAGCGAGGCCGAGAGCGGCAAACTCAACGACAGCATCTGCGCGGCGCTGGCCATCCTGCGCTCGTACCAGGCTTCGCTCTCGTGTGAAATCCCCATCGAGGCCGATGGCGACTCCTACCGCTATACAGAAGAGGACGTGCAGGACTTCCTCACGGCACTCAAGCTCCCCTCCGACACCGCTGCGCCCGACGCCGTGGCGCAGTTGGTGCAGAAATACGGCGCACAGCAGGTGCCAAAATCGCTGTTGCTCCCGCTGTTGGCCGTGCGCGTGCAGGGGACCGCCCAGGGCTATCGCGCGTACACGCCCATCGAGCTCGGGGTCACCGAGGATTCTGCCATCTGCGCCAAGGTGATGGAGAACAGCGCGCTGCTCTCGGGCATCAGCGTCGAGCAGGTACCGGTGCGCACCTATCCAAACGGTTCGCTATTGTGCCACGTGCTGGGTTACATGGGCAAGATCAGCCGCGAAGACGCGCAGACCTATACGCAAAAGGGCTATGACCTCAGCCGCGATACCGTCGGCAAGAGCGGGCTGGAGGCCACGCTGGAGGACGTGCTGCACCCGGTATCGGGGGAGCGTACGGTCTCCATCGACAGCAGCGGCAACATCACGCACGTGCTGTCTGAAACGCCGGGGTACGACGGGCAGGACGTCGTACTCACCGTCGATGCCAGGTTGCAAGAGGTGGCGGAGGACGCGTTGACCTCCACCATGGCGCAGATCCGCTCCGGGGCCATGGGCGAGGCCTTTCCCAACGCCCAGATCGGCGCAGCCGTGGCGCTGGATGTGACCACCGGCGAGGTGCTGGCCATGGCCTCTGTGCCGGGCTACGACCCCAACGTCTTTTTAAAGCCGCTGTCGGAGCAGACGTGGCAGTCGCTCAACCCCACGTATACGCAGGCCGACGGGCAGGTCGACCGGGACCCGACGCTGCCGCGCCCGCTGGTCAACAACGCCATCACCAACGCCTTTGCCCCCGGCAGTGTCTTTAAGCCCATCACGGCGCTCGCGGCCCTTGAGGCCGGCGTGGTCACGCCAACCGAGACCATTTTGGATCAGGGGCGTTATACGCGCTTTTCTCAAACCCAGGCGCCCGCGTGCTGGACCTGGAACGAGAGTTCCACCACGCACGGGCTGGTAGATCTGGACGCCGCGCTCTCGGGCTCGTGCAACTATTACTTCTATGAGCTGGGATATCGTACCGGCAGCGCGCGCCTGCGCGCCATGGCGCAGAAGCTGGGATTGGGGCAAAAGAGCGGCATCCCCCTGTTGGGAGAGGCCGCGGGCGTGATCGACAGCGCCGAAGAGGCCGACGCCCTGGCACGCACCCGTGCGGTTTCGCGCATCTGCGCATGCTGTTCCTCTGTCTCAGAAGCGCAGGCCGGCGCATTGGCCGACGCGCTGCTGGAGGATCCTTCGTTGCCGCACTGCCAGGCGCTGTTGTCGCCATTGGGCATGGATGACGCGCAGATTCAATCGGTGTACAACCTGCTGGATACGCTGCGCTGGCGCGAATCGCGCATCCTGGCCAGCGCCATTGGGCAGGGCGACAACACCACGACCGTATTGCAGATGGCCAACGCGCTGGCGGCCATCACGCAGAACGGGCGGCGTTACACGCCGCAGCTGGTGCTCAGCTACCCCGACAGCACGGGCGAAGTCGCGCCCGAGGTGGCGTGTGAGGCCTTTCTGCCGTCCAGCACGGTGCAGGCGGTGTGCAGGGGATTGCGGGACGTGACGCAGAGCGGCACGGCCAGGCGCTACTTTACCGACTGCCCCATCTCCATCGCCGCCAAGACCGGCACGGCACAGAGCCAGGGGCGCGATGCGTTTGCGTGGTTCATCGCATACGCGCCGTTTGAAGACCCGCGCATCGCGGTGGCGGTGATGATCGGGCAGGGCGGGCACGGCGCCTATGCTGCGCCCGTGGCGCGCGCCATCATCGAGGCGTACTTTGCGCCGGGCGAAGGCACGGCCGTCGTGCGTGAGCGCGAACTGCTGCCCTAATCCTCTACCGGCGTCAGCTCTCCCGTCTTTGCG
>DXZF01000292.1 GCA_019415425.1 Bacillota bacterium
TCTTCACCGCTTTGGCCACCTCGTACACCATGCGCAGCGCCACGGGTTTGACGGCCGGGCCCGAAAGCCCACCCGTGACATTTGCCAGAATGGGCCGGCGCGCACGCGCATCTACCGCCATACCCGTCAGGGTGTTGATGAGCGAGACCGCATCCGCCCCGGCATCTTCCACTGCGCAAGCGATCTGTGCAATATTGCTGACATTGGGGGTCAGTTTGACCATCAGCGGCACCTCGCAGTGCGCCTTGCACAGCTTGGTAATCTCATAGGCCGACTGTGGCGACGTGCCAAACGCCATCGCGCCCTGCTTGACGTTGGGGCAGGAGATGTTCAATTCCACCATGTCAAACTTCTGCCCGCAAAGGGTGTCCAGCACCTTGAGATATTCCTCTTCGCTGGCGCCCGATACGTTGACCACAATGCGCGTTCCCAGCGTCTGCATGTACGGCAGCTCTTCGCTGACAAATGCCGTGACGCCCGGATTCTGCAGTCCCACTGCATTGAGGCAGCCCGAAGGCGTTTCCGCGATGCGCGGCGTGGGATTTCCCAGGCGCGGTTCGCCCGTTACCGCTTTGCTGCTGATGCCGCCCAACCGGCTCAGATCCTGATAGTGCGCCATTTCCCTGCCGTATCCGAACGTACCGGAAGCGGCGATGAGGGGATTTTGAAATGTGACGCCCGCTACATTGACTGCTAAATTCATCGCACGATCTCCTTCCAGTCAAATACCGGCCCATCCAGGCACACGCGCTGGCGGCTGACTTCGCCCTGGCGCAAAATCTCGCACGTACAGGTCATGCACGCACCCATGCCGCAGCCCATGCGCTCTTCCAACGAGACGTAACACGGCACATGGGGAAACCGCTCCATCACCGCGTACAGCGAACGATACATGGGTGCCGGACCGCAGACAAAGATGGCGTCGGTGCGTGCACCGCTCTCAAGACGTCTTTGCAGCGCACTGGTCACAAAGCCCTGTTCGCCAAAGGAACCGTCGTCGGTCATCCATTGGACGTGGCGGCACACGCGCTCAAATTCCTCGCGCTGATAGATCCATTCACTGCTGCGGAACCCAAGGATGGCGTCAAAGGCGACTTCCGTTTCCTGCTGTGGCAGCAACTTGAGCGGCGCGCACCCGATACCGCCGCCCAACAGGACGCATTCCCTGGCGCCCTCGGGTACGGAAAAGCCGTTGCCCAATGGGCCGAGAACCGAGAGCACATCGCCCGGCTTGCACGCGGCAAACGCATGTGTACCCGCCCCTTTGAGCTGATACACCAGCTCCAAACGGCCCTGTGCATTG
The DNA here is from genome assembly GCA_019415425.1 of Bacillota bacterium. Classification (GTDB taxonomy): domain Bacteria; phylum Bacillota; class Clostridia; order Christensenellales; family QAND01; genus Allochristensenella. The sequence continues at coordinate 1,304 of DXZF01000292.1, forward strand.
TGATATCCGTGGATGCTAATGGGCCTGCGCAAGATCAGATCCGGCCTTCCCGGCACCTGCAGGTGCACAAAGCGACCGGGCCAATACAGTTTTTCTTTACCCGCGCCCACGTCCAGCCACATCAGGTACGTATCCCTGGCCACGGGCACATTTTTCAACACATTGCAATTCTGTATGCGTTGCATCTTGCCCTCCCACTTCAATACGCCAGACGCCCGGCTGCCGCCAGAGAGGCCAACAGATCTTCCCGCATGGCGATGGCCGCCTGCCGCGTGGCCTCTGCATACGGAAGGTCGCTCTTCTGATGGGCGCACAACAGGCTGCGTGAAGCGTTGACGACAGCGCCAAAGCCCTTTTCATCAAAGCACAGCGCCAGATCGCTTCCCTTGGCGCCCTGTGCGCCGTAGCCCGGCACCAAAAATGGAAGCGTCGGATACGCCTGGCGCAGCTTGGCGCCCTGCTCCGGGTACGTGGCGCCTACCACTGCGCCGATGGAGGAGTAACCGTATGCGCCAACCAGCGGCGCGCCGCACTGCGTCACCATCTGTGCCACATGATCGTAGATCGGGCGGCCCTCCACCTCCAGATCCTGCAGCTGACCGGAAGAGGGGTTGCTGGTCTTGACCAGCACGAAGATCCCCTTATTCTGCTTTTCACACGCCTCTACAAACGGCGCGATGCCATCCATCCCCAGATACGGCGTCACCGTCAAAAAATCGGCGTTAAACGCGGCGCGCGCTTGTCCATCGGGGAACGGCGTCCTGTCAAGGTATGCGAACGCATACGCCTGCGCCGTAGAGCCGATGTCGTTTCGCTTGCCATCACAGATGGTGATAAACCCGCGCGAACTGGCTTCGGCAATCAAATCCGCGAGCAGCTGCACGCCCTCTGGGCCATACATCTCGTAATAGGCGGACTGCAGCTTCACACACGGAATGAGATCCTGTACCGCATCCATGAGTGCAAGGTTGAACGTTCTAAGCAGCGACACCGCACTTTCAAACGGCGCGCCGGGGTCAAAGGTATCCAGCATGGCCTGCGGCAAATACTCCAGCCGCGTGTCCAGCCCCAAAATGGAGGGATTGCGCTTTTGTGCCACTGCATCAAACAGCCGATCTACGACTTTCATTCTCGTTCCTCCTCAATCCACCATTTTGTAGTCCCGGACCACGTGCCGGCCATCGACGAACACGTCGCTCGCTTTGCCCGTCAGTTCCCAGCCCAGATACGGCGTATTCTTTCCCTTGGTCTGCAGCTCTTCAGCGCGCACCGTCCATTGCTTTTGTGGATCGAATACCGTCACATCGGCACGCCCGCCTTCGTGCAACACGCCCATATCCACGCCCAGAATGCGCGCGGGCAAAACGCTCATCCGCTCCACCCAGTGCGCTACGTCCATTGCGCCCGTCTGTACGAGGTACATATACCCCAGCGCCAGCGACGTCTCCAACCCCGAAATGCCGTTGGCGGCCATGTCAAATTCCACATCCTTGTCGTCGATGTGGTGCGGCGCATGGTCCGTCACAATGGCATCCACCGTGCCGTCTGCGATGGCGGCAATGGCGGCCTGCCTGTCCGCTTCGGTGCGCAGCGGCGGATTCATCTTGGTATTGGTGTCAAAGCCCATGCACGCTTCATCCGTCAGGGTGAAATAATGCGGGCACGTCTCGCACGTCACACGTACGCCGCGCGCCTTGGCCTGCCGCACCAGTTCAAAACCGTACGCCGTGGACACGTGGCAGATGTGCACTTTGCCCGCATACGTCTGCGCCAAAATGATCTCGCGGGCAATCATCGTCTCTTCGGCGGCGCGGGTATTGCCGCGCAGGCCCGACATGGTAGAGGCATAGCCCTCGTTCATCGCTCCGCCGTTGACCAGCGTTAGATTCTCGCAGTGTGAGAGCAGCAACGCATCAAAATTCTTGGCATAGACCATGGCATTGCGCATCACAAGGTCGCTCACCACCGGGTTGCCATCATCGGAGAACCCGACTGCGCCGGCCTGTTGCAAAAAGCCCATCTCGGTCAGTTCCTGGCCCTTCTGCCCCTTGGTGATGGCGGCAATCGGGTACACGCGGGCATAGCCCGCCTGCGCCGCCCTATCGTAAATGCGCCGCACTGCGTCCTCGCTGTCGATCACGGGCGCGGTGTTGGGCATACAGGCGACGGCCGTAAAGCCGCCTGCAACCGCTGCGCGCGTACCGCTCAGAATCGTCTCTTTGTACTCAAAGCCGGGTTCGCGCAGATGGACGTGCATATCCAGCAGGCCGGGAAATACGTATTTGCCGCTTGCGTCCACCTGTTGGGCCGTATCGTCCACAATGTGCTCGGCCATCTTTATTACTTTGCCATCCTCCAACAGGACGTCCAGCCGGCCACTTGCGCCGCCCGGGTTGACGACCTCGCCGGAATGAATCAATATCTTCATGCTCTCTCTCCTCCGTTTGCCAGCATGTCCAAAATGGCCATGCGCACCGCCACGCCGTTTTGCACCTGATCGCGTATGACGCTCTGCTCACAGTCCGCCGCATAGCTGGACAGCTCCACGCCGCGGTTCACGGGCCCGGGATGCATCACCAGCGCGCCCGGCTTGGCAAGCGCCAGCGTGTCCATCCCAATGCCAAAGAAATGGTGGTATTCGCGCACAGAGGGGAACAGCCCAGCCTTTTGCCGCTCCCGCTGGATGCGCAGGCCCATTACGACGTCGGCCCTCTGGACCGCAGCGCGAATGTCGTTCCCGGTATGTACGCCCAGCCTGCCAAATTCCGGCGGCATCAGCGTGCTGGGGCCTGCAAAGTACAGCTTTGCCCCCATGGCCATCAGCCCGTATGCGTCGCTGCGCGCCACGCGCGAGTGCAACGCATCGCCGATGATGGCGATCTTCAATCCATCGATAGCGCCAAAGCGTTCCCGAATGGTAAACATATCCAACAGCGCCTGCGTCGGATGCTCGTTCATGCCATCCCCCGCGTTGACCACGCTGGCCTTGACGTGTTTGGCCAGCAGATGCGGTGCGCCCGACATCGGATGGCGCATGATGATGATATCCACCCCCATCATGTCCAGCGTGGCGCCGGTGTCGATCAACGTCTCCCCCTTGGCCACGCTGCTGGCCGATGCCGACATGTTGGCAGATGCCGCCCCCATGTACTTGGACGCCAGTTCAAAGCTCATGCGCGTACGCGTGCTGTTCTCATAGAACAGCGTCACCACGCTCTTGCCCTGCAGGTGTGAGACGCGTTTGTGCTCGCTGCGCACAATCTGCTTCATCTCCACAGCGCGATCCAGAATCGCTTCCATTTGTTTGCGCGGCATACCGCGCAATCCCAACAGATCCTGTTTTTGCATCCCCAGTTCCTTTCTGCGCTGTTTACAGCGACTCAGTTTCTTTGGTAAGTACCACTTCGTCTTTGCCGTCGATCTCGCTGACGCACACGTTGATCAGTTCCCGATTGCTGGTCGGCACGTTCTTTCCCACAAAATCCGCCCGGATGGGCAGTTCGCGGTGTTCGCGATCGATGAGCGCGGCAAACTGAATGGCGCACGGGCGTCCCAAATCGATGATGGCGTCGATGGCTGCGCGCGCCGTCTTTCCGGTATAGAGCACATCGTCCACCAGAATCACCGTCCGACCGCGCAGCGGAAACAGGACGTTGGTGCCCTTTAAAATTGGCAACTCTGCCAAAAGCGAAAGATCCTCGCGATAAAAGCTGATATCCAAACTGCCCCAGTCGGGCCATACGCCGGTATACTGCGCAATGCGCTCTACCAGGCGCTTGGAAAGCGGTACGCCGCGGCGCTGAATGCCGATCAGCGCTACCTCCTTCATATTGGGATTGCGCTCGATCATCTCATGTGCCATGCGTGAGAGTGCACGATCCATTGCCCCCGCATCCATAATCAACACATCTGTCTGTGCCACATCGATCCCTCCGTTCAAAAAAGCCCTGCCCGTCTGCAGGCAAGGCCAAAACCCTATGGAAAACACCGTAGCCCTGCCGGCCTTTCAACGCAGCGGAAAGGCATATCAGGCGTGTGTCCAGTATAGCATGCGCTCAAGCGTTTTGTATAGAATCAATCGAGAGCCGCAGCCCGCGGCGCGCAAGCACGGCCTCGTAATCTGGCGGTAGCGGCGCGCAAAAACACATGCGTTCTCCCGTGTGTGGGTGCGTAAAAGTGATGCGAAAGGCGTGCAGCAACTGTCCCTTTGCGTGCGCCCGCTCCTTCTTGGGCCCGTACACTGGATCCCCCAGCAGGGGATGCTGCATATATGCCATGTGCACGCGAATCTGGTGGGTGCGGCCGGTATCCAACGCGCATACCAGCAGCGTGGCGTCGCCAAAGCGGTGCAAAACGCGGTAGTGCGTGCGCGCAGCACGCCCGTTTGCCACGACTGCCATCCGCTTGCGTTCTCTGGGGTCGCGTCCAATTGGCGCGTCGACCACGCCCACATCCTCTACAAAGTTCCCGGCCACCAGCGCCAGATACTCGCGCTTGACCTCACGCCGTTGAATCGCCTGGCTCAATGCCTGATGCGCCTGATCGTTTTTGGCCACCAGCAGCAGGCCGGTCGTGTCCTTGTCCAACCGGTGTACAATGCCCGGGCGCACTGCCCCGTTGATACCCGACAGATGATCCAGCGCGTACAGCAGGCCATTGACCATGGTTCCGTCCTGCACCCCGGCCCCAGGATGTACCACCATCCCTCGCGGCTTATTGACCACGGCCAGATACGCATCTTGATAGAGGATCTCCAATTGCAGATCCTGTGGCTGCAGCTCCAGCGCCTGTACTGGCGGAATCTGTACGGTAAAGCACTCTCCTGCCCTGACCCGCTCGCCGGGTTTGGCCGCTTTCCCCTCCCGCAATACATGCCCCTGCTCCATCAGGTTGGCAATGCGCGAACGCGTCAAGCCCGATGCCCTGGCCAGGTACGCATCAGCACGTTGTCCTACGTCTTCTGCCTGTACGCGATACGTCTGCGTGTTCATGCCTGCTTTTTCTCTTTTCGCTTCTTGATCATGGGCCAGAAGATGAGCAAAAACACGAACAGAATGGTACCGCAGGTGACGAAGATATCCGCTACGTTGAACACTGCAAAGCGGACGAACAGCGGATTGATCATGTCCACCACATACCCGTAGAGAATGCGGTCAATCAGATTGCCAATGGCCCCGCCCAGGATGCTGGCGATGGCGATGCGCAGCCAGATGGACTCCTGCGATCGATATCGGATCAGGTAGAACGTCAACAGGGCTATGACGACGACGGAGACGAGGATAAAGAACCACGTCTTTCCCCAGAACAGTGAAAAGGCAGCCCCCTTATTTTCCACATGGTGAAATTCCAGAACGCCCGGGATAACGTCCATTCTCCCTCCCGGCATCCCTTGCAGCGAGTGAATGGCCCACAGTTTGGACAACCGGTCCAATAGTACGGCTACACCCACAATGATGGATTCAAGCATTGTGTTCCTCCTGCCCTTTTCCAAAACAATGTCAATGTATTATAGCATGCACAGCACCTCTGTGGAACCTTGCATTTGCAGCAAAAAATGCCCGGCATCCCTCCGGGCATTTTGCATCGCTTCATAGAAAATCCGTACGATCCGAAGCCATTAAGGCATATAGGACTGCACCATTTGCACGATGCGCGCGATGAACGCGCCAATGACGGGCAAATTTTGCTTGGCCAAAAACGTCAACAGGCTGATGAGTAACGCGCCCAAAATGGTAAATCCAACGGCATACCCCAAGCCGCGCGCCATGCCAGAAAGCAGGCTGTGCCAGAGCATCTTGCGGCGCGAATACACCTGCGGGATTCCCAGGGCCGTGCAGAGTCGCTCCATGGTGTGGTTGAGCTCGACCAGGGCGTGGAGAATCTGCGCGTCACGATCTTCCTTTTCGCTCTTCTGTGGCCTCTTTTCACGGGAAAACCGCGCCTCATCCATCCACGCACACCTCCACCTGCCGGCCGCTCGCCTGGCCGGTTTGGGGAAACCGAAGCCGCTATCGTCCAATGGCCTGGGCCGCTGCCGATTTCCCTTCTCTTTAAGATGTGCGTTTGCACCGCTCGCTATGCAAAAAGCGACTCTCGCGCATCTTGCATGGGGCGCATCGCCATGGCGACGATCCCCCATGCCGATTGTGCCAACAGGCAGTGCATCGATGTTATCCGAGATGAAGCCTTTGTGTGACCTCTTCCCTGATCGCGTCAAATGTCTTGACGGCCGGCTGGGATGCCTGGTGTGCACCGATGTGCTTTTCCATCCACACCATGTCGTACCAGCGATTGAATTTATAGCCGCATTGGTGGAACTGGCCAACCAGCCGATACCCCAATCGCTCGTGAAACGCCACGCTGTCATTGGTCAGATAGGCATCGGGGGTTTCCGTATAGGCAATGCAGGCGTTGAGATTCAAGATGCCCTGCGCTTTCAAAATCTCCTCCAACAGGTGGTACAGCGTTTTGCCAAGGCCCTGGCGCTTTTGCGCCATCTTCACGTAGATGGAAGTTTCCACGGCCCAGTCGTATGCGGCACGCTCATTGAATGCGCCCACATACGCGTACCCCAGGATTTCCCCTCCCCGCTCTGCAACCAGATACGGATACCGCTGAAGAACCCGTGCAATCCGGCTCGCAAATTCGTCCACAGAGGGCACTTCATACTCAAAGGTAATCGCCGTCTGCTTCACATACGGCGCATAGATCGCCAACAGCGCCTGTGCATCCTGTACCGTCGCCACCCGCACGCGGGTATCCCGTCCATCCATTCGTTTCATTCCCCTCTCCATGCCTTTCAGACGGTTTCGTCTGTATGTCAACGGGCAGGCCCATGATTAGAGATAGAATCGTTCTATATCTATGCCCGATCAATTCTGCAGGGCGCTATCCCGTTCATTCCCTATGTCTCATTGTTTAACAGCGCCATCATAGCATATTTTGCTTGAAACGCATAATTGACAATCGTTATGCTCTGCCATAGAATTTTTCTATAACAGTTCCATTCATCGGGAGAATTCAATGACACTACAACAATGTCGATACCTGATCGAAATCGACAGGCATCACTCCATCAGCAAGGCTGCATCCGCACTGTTTGTCACACAGCCGAGTATCAGCAAGGCCATCAAGGATTTGGAAGAGGAACTGCGCATCGTCATCCTTGAACGGACGAACCGCGGCGTCTCTTTTACAAAAGAAGGCGAAGAATTGCTCTTTTATGCCCGCATGCTTATTGAGCAGGAAGAGACGATCCGATATCATTTCAACGCAAACGCGCATGCCGATCTACTCCAGCTCTCCATCGCCTCGCAGCACTTTGGCTTTGCCGTGGAAGCCATGGCCCAGCTGATCAACCGGCTTTCCAGCAATCGTTATGCGCTGACCTTTTTGGAGGGAAAGGCGTCCGATGTCATTGAACACGTGGCAAGCGGGCGCAGCATGTTGGGCATTCTCTCTGTTTCCGTTTTAAACAGAGAACTATTGGAACGGTATTTTCTCTCGCGCTCGCTGACTTTCGTCCCACTGCTCTCATTGCAGCAGCATGTTTTCCTGCAAGATAAGCATCCGCTTGCGCGGCATTCCGTCCTTTCTCTCGAGCAGCTCAGTCCGTATCCCTGCTTGACTTATCGGCAGGACGACGTGCCATTGAGTTTGGCCGAGGACTCCATCGGCATCCAAAAAACGTCCCGGATCATCTACTTGAAAGACCGGGGGACCATGAACAATTTGCTCGCCCATACTGACGGCTACAACTTGGGCACCGGGTGCATTGTCAAGGGATACATGAATCCAAACATCATTTCCATCCCGCTCAAAGAATCCTGCCAAACACATATTGGCTATATCAAAAGGCATGAGCAGCTTCTATCCGACGAAGCGCTATCTTATCTCGATTTTCTGCATGCTTCTTTACAGGCATCCATCCCCAAATCCACGAAACGGTCTTCTACAATACAGGACCTGCAGCCGCTTGAAAACTGAATTCTTTGGAAAATTGCGATCAGGTGCATGCTGCTTTCCCGGCATTGCACGCGTTCACGCTCGCTCCCTAACGAACAAAAGCGGTATCCAACCTTTCAATTGGATACCGCCTGGCAGCGTGAATCGACGTCTGCGTGCTCCCGCGGCAACACCGCATGGCGCGCACCGGTCGATGCATCTCTTCTGTTCAGTTATTCCGCATCGCTATCGACGAGGAAATTTTCATCCGCATCGTCGCCATCCACATCGACCGGACCATAGTACGGCTGTTCCTGTTCTGCAGGCTGCTCTTCAGGCTGCTCAGACGCCTGCTCTGCTTTCTCTTCCAGACCGTTGACGTATTGATCGACGTAATCTTTCTTTTCCTCGGATTCATCCTGCTCCGAGGCATCGAGGCTCTCTTCCAGATCGTACACCTCTTTGGGGGCGTCGATCTTATCCACAAAGCCCAAAAGCTCCGCCGTATAGCTATGCACGCCGGCCTTGAACTCTTCAAGCAAGCTCTTGATGGACAAGAGATCGTCCTGCGCCTGGCGAATCTGTTCCTGGTAACCGTCCACAATGCTCTGCGAATTGGTGCGGGCCGTCAAGATCATCTGCTCGCTCTCGCGCTTGGCACGCGCAAGGATCTCATCGGCCTGCTCACGCGTCTTGGTGTAGAGTTCCTCCGCCTCGCGCTTGGCCGAATCGGTAATGTCTTCCGCAGCCTTGTGTACAGTCACCATGGTATGCATC
>DXZF01000293.1 GCA_019415425.1 Bacillota bacterium
ATCTCGCCCGTACGCGTGCCGTCAAACGGCAGCGCGGCCAGCACGCCGGGCCGCACAGTGGCCATCTGCGGACGGTGCTGAGGGCAGATGATGGTCGCCAACAGGTTGCCGCCAAAGGCGGGACGCGTCTGGCGCAGCAACCCGCTTTCGGGGTCAACGGTCAGCACCGTACAGTCGGCCGTCAGGCCGGTCTGTGCGCGCGCGGCGACGCGCGGCGCCAGCGAACGCCCCAGCGGCGTGGCGCCAAAGAGCACGATTTCCGGCCGCGCTTGCGCAATCCACGCATGCACGCAGTGTGCGTACAGCGCGTCGTCCCAGTGCGCAAGGCGCGCATCCTCGCACAGGTAGACGCGATCGGCGCCATGCCCGATCAGCGTGTGCGCCATCTGTTCTCCACGTGCGCCGCACGGCAGCAGCGCCGTGAGGGCGCACTGCTTTTCATCTGCCAGTGCACGGGCCCGGCCCAGCAGTTCCAGCGCTACTTCCTGCAGCACGCCGTCGCGCTGTTCGGCAAAGACGAAGATGCCACGATAGCTGCCCAAATCCACGGTGGATGCCGCGGCCTGCTGCACCGAAAGCGCGCCGAACGGGCACGCCTGTATGCACAGCCGGCATACGGTGCACTGCGGCCCCACCACCGGCCGCCCGTCCTGCATGGACAGCGCGCCCTGGGCACAGCTGTTGACGCATACGCCGCAGCCGACGCACGTCCGCTCATCTACGACGATCATGCGCGCACCTCCTCATACAACTTTGCCGCCAGTTCCTGTGCGGTGCCGTGCCAGTACGTGGCGCGGTGCGTGCGCTCCGGCACGTCGGTACCGACCACCTGCGTGGGCGACCCCAACAGGCCGATGCGCGCGGGATCCGCCTGCACGTCCTGCGCCGTCCACACGTCCACCCGTGCGCAAAGGCTTCTGCGCACCCCCGCGATGCTGGGCATTTGCGGCTGCGCGATGTCCTTGTTGACGCACAGCACGGCGGGCAACGGCACGCGCAAGGTATCCACGCCGCATTCGCTCACCCGTTCCACGGTGGCTGTGTCGTGCGAGAGCGAGGAGATGGATTGTACGTCGGTCACGTGCGGCAGTTGCAGCTGCTCGGCCAGCTCGGGGCCGATCTGCGCCGTGTCACCGTCCACGGCCATCTTGCCGCACAGGATTAAATCGGCGCCTCCCAGGCGCTGGATGCCGCGGGCCAGCGCATATGAGGTGGCCAGGGTATCCGCGCCGGCAAAGGCCCGATCCGACAGCAGCACCGCCCGATCTACCCCGCGGGCGATGGCGTCGCGCAGCAGCGCCTCGGTCTGTGGGATGCCCATGGACAGCGCCACCACTTCGCCGCCCAGCGAAGCGTTGAGCTCGACGGCCAGCGCCAGCGCATACAGATCAAACGGGTTGAGCACGCTCTGCCGCCCATCGCGCACGATGGTATGCGTCACCGGATCCAGCCGCACCTCTGAAGAGGAGGGAACCTGCTTGACACAGACGACGATTTTCATGCCTCTTCCTCCTTTGCAAACATCGTGCCCACGCCGAGCAGGTACTGCGGATCCAGCGCCCGCTTGACAGCGCGCATCTGGTTCAGCGCGTTGCGATCGTACATGATGGCCAGGTAATCCGCCTTGAGCTTGCCTACGCCGTGCTGGGCCGACACCGCGCCGCCCATCTCGGTGATGATCTGCGCCCAGCGCGCAAAGAGCGCCTTGCCCTTTTGGTAGTCGTCCATATCGCGTGGCAGGACGTTGACGTGGACGTGGTTGTTGCCGATATGCCCCCACGTCGCAGTCTGCAGGCCCAGTTCCTGCGCCGTGGTGCGGTAGATGTCCATGATCGCGGGCAGGTCGGCATCGCACACCGCCATGTCGGAACCCAGCTTGGTGATGCCGGGATGCGTCTGCTTGCGCCGGTCGATCAGCAGGTTCACGCTCTCGGGCACGGCATGGCGGAAGAACAGCAATTTGTCCAACTCGCTCTGGTTGCGTGCCACCCACGTATCGCGCTCGTTGCCGCCCGCGCGCTGCAACTGCTCGCCCACACACAACAGCGCCCGCTGTGCCGTCTGCTCATCGTCGGCATGCAATTCCACATACAGCGCCGCGCCGATCTCGGGCGCCAACGCGGGCAATTCGGCAAAGCCGGGGTGGGTGCGCTTTTGCTCGCGCAGCACGTCCAGCGCATGGCCGTCAAAGTACTCCAGCGCCGCAATGCCCAGGGGCTGCTGCCGCAGCGCCTGCACCAGAGAGATGGCGCACGCCTCATCCGGCAACAGGCACGTCACGCCCCAGATCACCTGCGGCAGGGGCGAGAGCGCCAGCGGCAGTTCGCAGAACACCCCCAGCGTGCCGTCCGAGCCGATGAACAGGTCCACCGCGTCCATCTCCGGCTTGGCATAATAGCCCGATGTGTTCTTGGTGGCGGGGACGGCGTAGTCGGGCACCGGGATGCAAATCGTATGCCCCTGATCCGTCTGCAGCGTGAGCGCGTGGCCCTGCGCCCTCGCCATGCCACGCCTGAGCGTGAGCGTCTGCCCATCCATCAGGCACAGCTTGAACCCCACGACGTGATTGCGCGTCGCGCCGTAGCGGTAACTGCGCGCACCCGAGGCGTTGCAGGCCACCATGCCGCCGATGGATGCCGACGTCTCGGTCGGATCGGGCGGGAAAAACTGTTCCGGCGCCTGGCAGAACGCGATGTACGCGCGCCGGCTGTCCTCGTCAAAATTGGAGAGATCCATCCTGCGCGCCGCGATGGCCTTGCGCAGTTCGCTCAGCGGAAGCCCGGGCTGCACGGTGATGGTAAACGCTCCGTCGCACTCGCCCATGGCCAAAATGCGTTGCATGCGCGAGAGGTTGAGCACATGCCCGCCGTTGGGCACGGCGGCAGCGGCCAACCCGGTGCGCGCCCCCTGTACGGTGACCGGCATGCCGCGCTGCGCACAAGCGGAGAGGATGGCGCGAAGCTCCGCCTCATCCGCCGGAAAGGAGATGCTCTCCGCATGGCCGACGGTGCGGGATTCATCGCGCAGATAGGCGTCATATTCCGGCGCCCAGGATCGAATCTGTGCTTCCATTTTGCCAACACCTTTCGTTATTCTGATAGAATACAACAATTCGCATGCAATTTGAAGGGCAAAAGGGCAGAAAATCACGGCAATTTTGCAATTTTTTTGAATCCACTTGCAAAATGCAGGGTGTTGACAGAAAACAGCAGTTGTCTTACACAAGGCAGCAGGCGCGCTGCCGCTGCGCAGTGCCCAGCAGCGGC
>DXZF01000294.1 GCA_019415425.1 Bacillota bacterium
TGTGTATAAGAGACAGGGACCCAGGTGCGACGGGTTTTACGATTGGAGTGGCTGACGTGGTTGCCGGCGCTTGTTCCCTTTTTGCAAATCGCACATACTCTTGACATGCTTGACACCTCCCTTACATCACAAACATTGGTATCATACCACCACGCCCCTGTTTTTGCAAGCAAAACGGCAACTTTTTTTCGCGAAAAAAAGCGCGAAGCGGGTGAAGCCGTTGCCAATTGACTTGCGATGCGGTACAATATGTGCACGGATGCTCCATCCGAAACCACGAACAGGAGGATTGTCCAAATGGCAGCATCGATCAAAAACCAACTCGGTACGATTGAGATAAGCGACGGCGTGCTGGCCAAGCTTGCCGGCCTGGCCGCCACCGAATGCATGGGCGTGTTGGGCCTGGCGTCTGCAGAGGCGTTTACAGACCTCTTGCGCAAGGATTCTGTGGATCGCGGCGTGCGCGTATACTTGCAGGATAGCGGAGCGCTGAAGATCGAGATCAATATCATTACCAAATACGGCGTGTCCATTGTGGCCGTCGCAGAAAATGTCATCGACTCCGTCAAGTACAGCGTAGAGAATCTGACGGGGCTAAATGTGGAAAGCGTAGATGTCTGTGTGCGGTCCATCCGGGTCGTATAACGGGCGTTGTGGAGGGTGAAAGTTGTCTAGAGTAGCGATCTCGGGAGCAGAGCTGCGCGACATGGTATTCGTCGCGGCTGCTTACCTCGAAAAGAACAAAAAGGCCATTGATGCGCTCAATGTATTTCCCGTGCCCGATGGGGACACCGGCATCAACATGTCGCTGACGATGCACATGGCCGCCAAGGAAGTGCGCGAGACGCAACCGCAAACCGTCTCGCAGGTGGCCGACGCCGTGGCCCTGGGCTCCCTGAAGGGGGCGCGCGGCAATTCCGGCGTCATTCTCTCGCAGATTTTCCGCGGCTTCTCCAAGGGCCTATCCGGTGAGACCGAGATGAGCGGGCAGGCGCTGGCCGCGGCCATGCAGCGCGGCGTGGAATCGGCGTACAAGGCCGTGATGAAGCCCAAAGAGGGCACGATTTTGACGGTGGCGCGCATGATGGCGCAGGCCGCCAAGGCGTGCGCAGACCAGGGCGGCGATGCGCTGCAGGTATTGGATGCGCTGATCGCGCAGGGCGAAGAGACGCTCCAGCAGACGCCCGACATGCTGCCCGTGCTCAAGGAAGCGGGTGTGGTGGACTCGGGCGGAACCGGGCTGCTGGTGATCTTCCGCGGCTTTAAGATGTCGCTGGACGGCGAAGAGGTGCCGGAAGAGGAGATCACCGACCTGGGCGGCTACGTCGCGCCGACGGCTTCGGGCGAAGAGGAGACGCTGGATCTCGAGTACAACTACTGCACAGAGTTTTTCATCAAAAACAAGGAGGGCAACCTCACCGAAGAGGACGCCGAACGCCTGCGCGGCATGCTGCAGAAGATCGGCGACTGCGTGCTGGTGGTGGGCGGCGGCCCGCTGTTGAAGGTGCACGTGCACTCCAACGAACCGGGCCGGGCGCTGCAGTACGGTTTGCGCTTTGGCATGCTGTCCAGCATCAAGATCGACA
>DXZF01000295.1 GCA_019415425.1 Bacillota bacterium
CGCGGCGAATGCGGTGGGCGCAAAGCGCCCATGCAGGAAAAGACCGTGTTGATGTTGCAGCAGGTAGGCAGTATGGCGGTCAGCGACCTGTACGCGTTTTTTCCGGCGTCGCGCGGAGCGCTTGCGCAACTCAAAAAAAAGGGACTTGTCGTCGTAGAAGATCGGGTCGTACGGCGCACGCCGTATGAGCAGATTCGCAGGCAGGCGCAGAACCGGCCGGTGTTGACACAACAGCAGCGCGAGGCGTTGCACACCATTGAAAGGGCCATGCACAGCGGGGGCGAGACGGTGTTGCTGCACGGCACGACGGGTAGCGGCAAGACCGAAGTGTATCTGCGCGCCATTGAGCAGGTGCTGGATGCGGGCAAGGGCGCCATCGTGCTGGTGCCGGAAATCTCGTTGACGCCGCAGATGGTGGCGCGCTTTCGCGGGCGGCTGGGTAATACGGTGGCGGTGATGCACTCGCGCCTATCGCCGGGGGAGCGGTATGATGAATGGCGGCGCGTGCGCAACGGGCAGGCCCGCGTGGTCATCGGCCCGCGCTCGGCCGTGTTTGCACCGGTACAGCAGATCGGGCTGATCGTCATCGATGAGGAACACGAGCAATCGTACCGCAACGAGCAGCGCCCGCAGTTTGAATCCGTGGACATCGCCCGCTTCCGCGCGCAGCAGAGCGGCGGTGCGGTGGTGCTGGGCAGTGCGTAGGCCAACGCGTGCTGGTGCCGTTTGGCCGGGGCAACGCCGCCAAAGAGGGGTACGTGATCGCGCTGCGCGAACAGACCGATCTTCCACCCGAAAAGATCAAGCCCGTGCTGCGGCTGGCCGAAGGATTTGCGGCGCTGCTGCCAGAACAGATTCAGCTCGCCTCCTGGATGGCCCAAAAGTATCGCTGTCTGATGGTAGACGCGCTGCGGCTGATGATCCCGGCGCAGATTCGCGGTGACCGCGTGCACGAAAAGACGCTGGGCGTCGCGCGCCTGTGCGTTGAGGGGAAAGCGCTTCAAACGGCGCTGGCACACTTGCGCGGCGAATGCGGTGGGCGCAAAGCGCCCATGCAGGAAAAGACCGTGTTGATGTTGCAGCAGGTAGGCAGTATGGCGGTCAGCGACCTGTACGCGTTTTTTCCGGCGTCGCGCGGAGCGCTTGCGCAACTCAAAAAAAAG
>DXZF01000296.1 GCA_019415425.1 Bacillota bacterium
AAGAGATGAAACAGCGCATTGTGCAGCGGCTGGACGAGCGCATCGCGCTCTTGAAGGAGCACCGCATGGACGACATCGTCGTCACCGGCAACCAGTACGAGGAGCTCAACCAGGTGCTCAAAAAGGTGATCGGCGTGCCGCTGCAAAAGGAACTGGAGGACCTGCGCGCCTTTGTGCAATCGCTCTGAGCGCGCGAACAAACACCGTGAGGAGGAACCCCTATGGCCAAAGACAGACAGAAACGCACGCGGCTGCACCGCCCGGTATTCCAGCAGATGCAGGAGGCCAACGCCCAGTTTGCCACCGACCCCAACGGCAGCTACACCGGCAAGTGCGCCGACCCGCAGGAGACCCCGGTACAGGACGCAGACGACCTGTAGCCCCCACAGCGGCCAACGGGCGCCGTACGCCATGCGCGTGCGGCGCCCGTTTGCGTGCGTGCCAAAGCCCCTCGCCGCGGCCGGGCCCGCCCCTGCCCTTGGACGTGCGCCATCGCATTCGACAGAATTCGTCACGCTTTTTTGCCCGCAGAACCCAACAAGATGCACGTCAACGCTTACCAAACGAAGAAGTACGACAAAAAAACTACAGATTTGTAATATATCGCGTGCGGTTGTGGCAATATACAATCTGTACGGAGGTGAGCGTATGCCCAAAGAGTGTATCCGCATTACAAAGAAATCGGCCCGGCGCGGCGAGGACGGAAACCGCGTGGTCTCTGTGCGGCTCAAGGAGAACATCCTGCAGCGGCTGGACAACCTGTCCAGCGAAACCAATCGCTCGCGCAACGAGCTGATCAACATCCTCTTGGACTATGCCGTAGACAACGTGGAGATCATCGACTGATCCCCGCTTGCCCGGCGGGACGCCTGTCCCTTGCGCACGGTCTGCCCGCGGCAGTGAGCAGCCCGTCTTTTTTGTGCGCCCCGTGCGCGGCGCCACACCCCATGCGATTGCCAAAAAAAGAGGGCGGCCAGATGGCCGCCCTGTGTATTGGCGCTCGATCGCCGGTGCGCGCCCCGGTTCAGCCGTTGAACCAGGCGTCCACATCCACCGCCAGGTTGTATTGCGCCAGATCGACGTCGGCCTGGCGCAGCGCCTGCTGCAACAGGGTGAGTACCTCGTGATACGCCACCCATTTCCCGGCTTGCAGCTCCGCCGGATCGCGGTGGTATTCGATGATTGCCGTATCGGCATTCTGCTTGAGCTGGTCGATGATCGACATCCATACGTACTCGTTCATCCCTAAATTCCTCCCTCGTCGTTCTATAAAGTTGCGCAGCGGCGCAAACCTGTATTCGTTGGGTGGTGCGCAGCTGTGGGACGATGGTTCGGTTGTAAGAGGCAAAATGGATGCGCCGGTAAC
>DXZF01000297.1 GCA_019415425.1 Bacillota bacterium
GATATGCTCTGAAATGACAATCTCGTCTTCCCGCTGCGCAAGCCGGCCTTCGATCAAGTGGACCGTGCCCTTTTCCATCGCCGCCGCATCAAACCCCTGCACCGACAGGTACGGCTTGTCGGGGCTCTGTGAGCCCTCCAGCACGGCCGTGCCAAGCTGCGCCGTCCAAAAGGCGCTCTCCACCCCCTCGTGTGCGGTGAGCGTCTGTGCCTGTGTGAGCGAAACGTCGGCGATGGCCGCGTGAAAGTCGCCGTTATCGTAGATGGCGTTGTTCACCATAAACGCCTGAAAACTGCCAAAGAGCGTCGTCAACGCACAGATCAGCGCCGTGGATAGCGCCACGCCGACGATGGTCACCGCCGTGCGCTTTTTGTTGCTCTTGAGGTGTTCGCGCGTCAAACGGGTCAGGATGTTCATTTGCGCAGCACCTCGTCGCCGACGATCTTGCCGTCCTCCAGGCGCACGATGCGGTCGGCCTTGAGCGCGATTTCCTCATCGTGCGTGATCATCAAAAGCGTCTGATGGTACAGCGTGTTGGACACGCGCAACAGGTCCA
This sequence comes from Bacillota bacterium, assembly GCA_019415425.1. Taxonomy (GTDB): domain Bacteria; phylum Bacillota; class Clostridia; order Christensenellales; family QAND01; genus Allochristensenella. Next base: position 557 of record DXZF01000297.1, read on the forward strand.
AAATCTCTGCGGTGTTCTTGCGATCGAGGTTTCCAGTCGGCTCGTCGGCCAGCACGATGGCCGGGTTTGCGACCAGCGCGCGGCCGATGGACACGCGCTGCTGCTGCCCGCCCGACAGCTCATTGGGCAGGTGGTTCATGCGATCGTACAGGCCGAGATTGCTGATCAGCCCCTCCACCTGCACCGGATCCGGCTTGCGCCCATCCAGCAACAGCGGCAGCTGGATATTTTCGCGCACGTTGAGCACCGGCAGCAGGTTGTAGAATTGGTAGATCAACCCAATCTGCCTGCGCCGAAAGACGGCAAGCTTGGTCGCATCCAGCTGTGTGATATCGGTGCCGTCAATGAAAATCTGCCCGCTGGTGGGGCGGTCTACGCCGCCCAGCATGTGCAAAAGCGTGGATTTGCCCGAGCCTGACGGCCCGACAATGGCCAGAAACTGGCCGCGGGGCACCTCCAGATTGATGCCGCCCAGCGCCATGACCCTGGCGCCCGCCTTTCCGTACTCCTTGTACAGGTCCTTGACCTGAATCATGTTCATGCAGAACACACTCCTTTTTGGGTTGTGTCCATCGTACAAAGGGCAGATGACGGCTGCGTGACAGTCTGCGTGACAGTTCTGTCACTTTGCCTGCACGGCGGCTTGCCCCTGCGCGCGCGTCTGAAGGTGCGTGAACACGCGGATGGTGAATTCCGACCCCACCCCGCGCGCGCTGCGTACATCGATCACGCCCCCGTGCTCCTGTACGATGCGCTGGCTCATGGCAAGGCCAATGCCCACCGAATCCGGCGAGGCGTTTTTGCCGCGGTAAAAGCGTTCAAACAGGTGCGGCAAGTCTTCCTTATCGATGCCCTCTCCCTCGTCGCGGATCTGAATCTGTGTGTACAGGGCATTGGTCTGTGCGCTGATATACACATGTTTGCCGGGGCCCGTGTGTTCGATGCAGTTTTTGAGGATATTCATCAGGGCCTCCGCCATCCACCCCGCATCGCAGTACAGCGTCAGCCCTTCCATCTCCGCCTGCTGTACGCAGACCTCGCGCCGCCTGATCCAATCCGCAAGCGGCAACAGGGCATGCGCGCACAACGTCTCAATCGGCACGGGCTGCATGTGCAACTGCACCGAGCCCGCATCCAGCTTGGACAGCTTCAACAGCGCCTCCACCAGCCAGCTGATGCGCAGATGCTGGGCCTGCATGCGCGTTAAAAACTCCCTTTGCTTGTCGGGCGATACGGGCGTGGAGAGCAGCAGGTCGTTCAACATCACCACCGACGTGATCGGCGTCTTGATCTGGTGCGAGATGTCCGAGAGCGCATCTTTGAGCAGGGTGCGTCCGCGCGTCGCCTCCTCCTTTTGGTGCAACAGCGCCGCGCTCATCTTGGCCAGCTCGTTTTGCAGGATGCTGATCTCCCCTTCGGTGTTGTCGTGCAGATCCAGCGTCACGCGCCCGTTCAGCACATCGCTCACGTGCCGGGTGACCTTGCGCAGCTGCCTGGCAAGGCGCCATTGGCTGCCGCCCCACAGCGCGCAGCCCAACAGCGCCACCGACAGCGCCAGTGCCAGCAGCAACCCCTGCGTAGGCAGCGCCATCGGCAACGCCTGATACCCGTACGCGCGCAGGGCCTGTTGCCCCATTGCCGTCAGCGCCGTGCCGCCCG
>DXZF01000298.1 GCA_019415425.1 Bacillota bacterium
CGGATGCGCTGGCGGAGAACAAACTCTTTGCCACGTTGGACCCGCTGACAAGGCGTGCGGAGATCGCGGGGCGCGAGGTACTGCTCAGCGATACCGTCGGCTTTGTACAGCGCCTGCCGCACGAACTGGTGGACGCCTTCCGTTCCACGCTGGAGGAGGCGGTGCAAGCGGATCTGCTGCTGCACGTCATCGACGCCTCTCACCCGGAGCGCGAAGCGCAGATCGCGGTGGTCGATCAGGTACTGGGCGATTTGGGCGCGGGGGACATTCCGTGCATCCGCGTATACAACAAATGCGATATCAGCGGCTTCTTTGCGCCGCCCGGGGCCGTGTCGATCAGCGCGCGCACCGGCCAGGGGCTGCAGGAGCTGGAACAGGCCATCGATCGCGCCCTTTCACACCTGTGGACGCAGGGCGAGCTGTTTGTGCCGTACAGCCGCGGCGATATCGACGCCAGCATTCGCAAGTACGGCGTCGTGCTGCAAGAGACGTACGAAGCCCTCGGCACGCGCATGCAGGTGCGCTTGCCGAGGGCCCATTGGAATCGTTTGGCACAGCAGCTGGAAAACGCTACGACTTGACGACGAACCACGCCACGCAGTTGATGACGTCGTTTTCCACGCTGCGAATTTCGCCGTATACTTTGACGGTATCGCCGGTAGAGAAGCCGATATCGCCGTTGTACTCAAAGGCCAGCTGGCGATCTCCTAAGAGCGTCAACACCAGGATGTTGCCCTCCATGGACGCCACGGTGCCGGTGAATGCGTATTTTCTGTTCCGGTAGCTGGACGGCCTTTCAAACAGCTTGTCCAGATCCGGCTCGCTGCTCTGTTGGATGTACGTCTCTTGGTTGGGGATGCGCTCCACACTGGCGGTGAGGACGCCGTTGTTCTTGCCCGCCATCGTCGCGGTGAGCTGGATGGGGTACAGCCCCAAATTGCTCATGCTCATGCGCACGGAAAAGGCGCCGGTGTCCTTGTCATACGTGAGGCGTCCTGCGCTGTCCAGCTTCAGTTCCGCACCCTTTTCCACCGTGCCGGTATACGTGATGGTGCGCTCCTCCGTGCGTTTGGGCGGGCTGGTCGCAAAGCTGATCGCCACCGGCGGAAGCACCCGCGTCGCCGTGATGGTGCGCTTGTAGGGGCGGTAGTACGGCGTCTGCACTTCGACGCTGATGGTGTTGGCCCCCATTTCCAGTGGCTGCGAGAAGGTAAAGACGTTGTTCTGGATGGCAGCCGACTGGTCCTGCCCGTTGATCAGTACCTTGGATTGCAGCGGCACCTCCATGCTGATGTTCAGCGCGGACTCTGTCGTCTCAAAGGTGTCCTCAGCCGGCACTGCGTTTTTGACCGTGCTCATCGGCACCACCACGGTAAACGGGTCGCTGGGCACCGGGGTCTCGTTGCCGTTGGTATCCAAAATGGCAAATTCCATCTGCACGGTCATCGTCTCGGCGTCCGAAGTCACCTCTTTGGGGATGAAGTACGTATCGGGCACGGTCAACGTCGCCTCGCCGTTTACAAACGTCACCTGCTGGTTGTTGAGGTTTTTGACCAACAGCACGTCGGGGCTGTCGCCCTTGACGGTAAAGGTGTGTGCCGGAAGTCCATCGGCGCCGGTCGTCAGCTCGATCACGGCCGGAGTGATCTCCGCCTTGCCAATGTTGAATACCACTTTGAGCATGCGCGCCCACGACTGGTACTCGTGTTTGACGTAAAAGTGCGTGCCCACGCCCGCCGCGGCCAGCAGCACGATCACAGCGATGGCAATCCCCCATTTTTTCCCTTTGGACATCTTTTGTTTCTGGGTCCGTTGCACCTTCTGTGCAGGCAGGTTTGCACGCGCCTGCCCTTTGCGGGGCGTGCGCGGCTTCTCCGGTTTTTCCAAAATCGGCGGCGGGTTGTCCTCGGAAAAGGTCAGCGGGGTGGGGGCGGACTCCGGCGCCTCTGCCTGTGCGGCGGCCGCATCCGCCGCCTGTTCGGGCTGTGCATCGGCCGCGTCTGTCTGTTCGGACTGCGTTTCGGACGCGTCGGCCGGATCGGCCTGCGCCGT
>DXZF01000299.1 GCA_019415425.1 Bacillota bacterium
GCCGTTCTGTTCGGTATAGCGCGCGTCGTTGCACAGCGCGCAGTCCAGCATCAGGTAGTCCAGCGCCGCAGACTGCAGCCCCTGCGCGTCTTCGACCGTCACCGTCTGCCCATCGACGTACACTTCCTTGACTTCCATGCGGTTTTGCGTCAGTGTGCCGGTCTTATCCGAACAGATGACCGTGGCGCTGCCCAGCGTCTCCACCGACGGCAGCGTGCGCACGATGGCATTGCGCTTGACCATGCGCTGTACCGACAGGGCCAGCACGATGGTGGCAATGGCGGGCAGGCCCTCGGGGATGGCGGCCACGGCCAGCGATACGGCGGTCATGAACATCTCCAGCGGCTGCTTGCCGTACAGCATGCCCACCACAAAGATCAGCACGCACACCGCCATGGCGGCGATGGCCAGCACCTTGCCCAGTGCCTCCAGCTTCTTCTGCAGGGGGGTCTGCCGCTCGTCTTCCTGCATGAGCATATCGGCAATGCGCCCCACTTCGGTCTGCATGCCGGTGCCCGTCACAACGCCGCTTCCGCGGCCATAGGTCACCACGGAGCTGGAATACGCCATATTGATCCGGTCGCCCAGCGCGGCGTCCTCGGGCAGGATGGCGTTTGCATCCTTTTCCACCGGCAGCGATTCACCGGTGAGCGCCGCCTCCTGAATTTTGAGGTTCACGGTCTGTGTGAGGCGCAGATCCGCCGGCACGCGGTCGCCCGCCTCCAGCAGCACCACATCGCCCGGCACCACTTCGCGCGCGGGAATGGACATCTCCGCGCCATCGCGCAGTACCTTGGCGGTGGGCGCGCTCATCTCCTTGAGTGCGGCAAGCGAACTCTCCGCCTTCTTCTGCTGCGCAACGCCGATGATGGCATTGAGCAGCACGATGACCAAGATCACGCACGCGTCGATCACTTCGCCCAAAAGGCCCGAGATCAGCGCAGCGACCAACAGCACCAGGATCATAAAGTCCTTCATCTGATCCAGGAACAGGGCCCAGGTGGATTTCCCCTTTTTGTGCACCAGTTCATTGGCACCCTCGGCCAGCCGCTGCTGAGCCTGTTGCTGTGAGAGCCCTTGCGGCGTGCTCTCGACCTGTTCGCGCACGGCCTGCACGTCCATTGCGTGCCATGCTTGTTGTTTCATTTCCATCCTCCTCGATTCAATTTGAGGGACGAGCCATTTTGTATAAAACAAAAGACCTGTGCCCCGCGACGGAACAAAGGTCTTACTCTCAAACGTCTTGATCTGCCATCCGGGCAAAGGGCCGTGGTGACGAATGGCAGAACCGAATGCGGTGAGCTACTCCCCTTTATCGTTGGTCTATCCTACCATATTTTGTGCACCAGGTCAACGACCCAACGCCAATTCATCAGGTCAAAAGCGCGGGCAGCAGCAACAGCAGCGCATGCCGGGCACGCCAAAGGTCCCGGCGACAAGCGCGGTGAGCGGGTTGATGGCCAGGCGTATGCCGATAAAGCCGCCTACAAAGTTGAGCAG
>DXZF01000003.1 GCA_019415425.1 Bacillota bacterium
GGTGCACGCAAAGACTCCCTGCAAGGCTTGTAACCGCCCAAATGACGTGTGTGGTTGTGCCAACTTCTGTGCGTTTATGGCGCATACGGGTTTGCTTACCCTGCGTTTGTGAGAGACATCCTCCATGCCCCTGTTTGCATAGATTATAACTGCACAGGGGTTGACATTTTACGCAGGGCGCATAGAATGTAAGCGACGGCTAACATGGCCGTCGTCATTTTCGAGTTATGTTAGCGAAAACTAACACTGGGGGGGGCTCCCGATGACGCTGGATCAACTGAAAGTGGGCGAGACAGCCACGATATTTCAAGTGGGCGGGCAGGGCGCACTGCGCAGAAGGCTGCTGGATATGGGCCTGACGCCCCGCACACAGGTAATGGTGCGCAAGGTGGCGCCGATGGGCGACCCCATCGAGCTGTACCTGCGCGGGTACGAGCTGACGTTGCGCTGTGAAGACGCGCGCAACATTCAAGTGACCAAAGGGGTGGTGATGCAATGACGTTTGCGCTCATCGGCAATCAGAATTGCGGCAAGACCACGCTGTTCAACCAGCTCACGGGCAGCAATCAGCACGTGGGCAATTTTCCGGGTGTGACGGTGGAGAAAAAGGAGGGCGTGATCCGGCACCATCCCGACGCGGTGGTGGTGGACTTACCGGGCATCTACTCGCTCTCTCCCTACACCAGTGAAGAAGTGGTGACGCGCGATTTCCTGATTCAGGAAAAGCCGGCGTGTATCATCAACATCGTAGACGCCACCAATATCGAGCGCAATCTGTACCTGACGCTGCAGCTGATGGAGCTGCGCATTCCCATGGTGCTGGCGCTCAACATGATGGACGAAGTGCGCAAGAACGGCGGCTCCATAGACGTCAAGGCACTGGAGCAGGAGCTGGGCGTGCCGGTGGTGCCCATCTCTGCCAGCAAAAACCAGGGCGTGGGCGAATTGGTGGATCGCCTGCTGCGCACGGCACAGCAGGGCGAAGCGCCCAAGCGGCAGGATTTTTGCACCGGGCCGGTGCACACGGCCATTCACTCCATTGCGCACGTGATCGAGGACCATGCTGCGCGCTGCGGCGTGCCGGTGCGCTTTGCCGCCACCAAGCTGGTGGAAGGCGATGAGCCGACGCTCAAACAGCTGCAGCTGACCGACAACGAGTGCGACATCATCGACCACATCGTGCGCGAGATGGAGCACGACCTCAAGACCGACCGGGAGGCAGCGCTGGCGGATATGCGCTATGCGTATATCGAAAAGCTGTGCAAGGATACCGTCGTCAAGCCCAAACAGACCAAGGAGCAGGCGCGCTCCATCCGCATCGACGCCGTGCTCACGCACAAGGTCTGGGCATTGCCCATCTTTTTGGGCATCATGTTGTTTGTGTTCTGGCTCACCTTTGGCGTGGTCGGTTCCACGGTGAGCGATCTGTTTTCCCAGGGCATCGATGCCGTGACCGCGTGGGTGGATATGGCGTTGACCACAGTGGGCGTCAATGAGGTGGTGCACTCGCTGATCATCGACGGCGTGTTTGTGGGCGTGGGCAGCGTGCTGTCGTTTTTGCCCACCATCCTGATCCTGTTTTTCTGCCTGTCCATCCTGGAGGACAGCGGTTACATGGCGCGCGTGGCGTTTGTGATGGATAAGCTTCTGCGCAAGATCGGCCTGTCCGGCCGTTCGTTTGTGCCGATGCTCATCGGTTTTGGCTGTAGCGTGCCGGCCATCATGGCCACGCGCACGCTCTCCAGTGAGCGCGATCGCAAGATGACGATCCTGCTCACGCCGTTTATGTCGTGCAGCGCCAAATTGCCGATCTACGCGCTGTTTACTGCGGCGTTTTTTGAGGAGTATCAGGCGCTGGTGATGATCGGCCTGTACGTGTTGGGCATCGTAATGGGCATTTTGTCGGGCCTGCTGTTCAAAAATACGCTCTTTAAGGGCAATCCTGTGCCGTTTGTCATGGAACTGCCCGCGTACCGCCTGCCCTCGGCCAAGAGCGTGATGCTCCACATCTGGGACAAGGCCAAGGACTTTTTGATCAAGGCGTTTACCATCATCTTTGTGGCCACCATCGTCATCTGGTTCCTGCAGACGTTTGATTTCAAGTTTAACGTCGTGGAGAACAGCGCAAACAGCATGTTGGCTGCGCTGGGGCGGTTGATTGCCCCGCTCTTTGCACCGCTGGGCTTTGCCGATTGGCGCGCTTCGACGGCGCTGGTCACGGGGTTGACGGCCAAAGAAGCGGTGGTCAGCACGCTGTCGGTGCTGATGGGCGCCAGCGATTCCGGCGCGCTCGTGCCTATGCTGCCCCGCCTGTTCGCCCCGGCGGCCGCGGTGTCGTTCCTGGTGTTCAGCCTGCTGTACATGCCGTGCGTAGCGGCCATGGCGGCGGCCAAACGCGAGTTGGGCAGTGGCAGACAGGCGGCGCTGATGATGGCGTACCAGACGGCGTTGGCGTGGGTGACGGCGTTCGTGGTGTACCACATTGCCCTGCTGTTCATGTGAGGAGGGAAGCGCAATGCATGCGATCGATTGGATTTTGCTCGCCGGCGTTGTGGCGCTGGCGATCGGCGCGCTTCGCTTTGTCAGGCGCAATCGGGGCGGCTGTTGCGGCTGCGGGCAGTGCGGCAAACAGTGCCCGATGACGCAGGAGCAGGGCGATGCGCACAGGGCGTAAAGCTGTTGTACATACAAGGGCGGGGAGAGGCGCTTCCCGCCCTTTGTCTTTGTACAGAGATGCGGAAAACGCAACGACCGCCTTGCGGCGGTCGTTGCGTTCAGAGAACATATGGCGATAGATAGGAAGTAGCAAAGTCGTTGCAAAAGAAAACAAAAAAGCGGGAATTACCCGCTTGAAATGTACACAAAGAAAACGAATGGATTCGTTGTGCGCTGCTCCTTTCCAAACGGGAGGCGAGGACGTTTCCATCCACACCCATCGGCTGCTCTGCATGGGGCAGATGCCCTTTAGCCAAAGCCAGCTCGGAACAGGCCGGTGAGGCCGGCCGCCTATGCAATTGTCTTCTTTTACCACACACAGTATAACAGCGGATTGCACCGATGTCAAGACGCGTGTCCTCGCATCCCACCGCGTGGCGGGGCGATGTCAGAACCACTTGTTTCGCTTGAACAGGATGACGCACACGACCACGACCGCGATGCTGAGCACGATGACAAACGGGTATCCGTACTGCCAGCCAAACTCCGGCATCTTGAGATTCATGCCATACCACCCGACGATGAGCGTCAATGGGGAAAAGATGGCGGTGATGACGGTGAACAGCTTCATCAAGCTGTTGAGGCCGATGTCCACCTGCGCCTGGTACGCCTCGCGCACCTGGGTGGCGTAGTCGCGCAGGTTGAGTACGGCGTGGTACAGGCGGTTGCAACGGTTGGTGAGGATGCGAAAATACCGCAAAGAGGCGTGCGAGAGCAACCGGTTTTCGTTGTCCTCCAGCGCTTCGGCTACGTCCACCAGTTGCTCGTAATAGCGCTTGAGGTACATCAGCTTTTGGCGCACCTGCATGATGGAATGCAGATAGTCCTGCTTGGGCGAATCCATCAGCGCCTCTTCGAGCGACCAGATCTGCTGCTCGATGGCCTCCAGTTCCGCAGTATCGTCCGCCGTGATACGGTCCAGAAAACTGTATAGAAGGTGACTCAACCCCAGTGTTTCCACGCTTTCGGTACACAGCCGGTTGATCAGAAAGGCGGTGGGATGCGGCACGTCGCACACGAATACCAACAGATTTGTGTGCATGTAGATACACACGCGCGTATAGGTGGCCTGCTTTCCGCTGTCCTGCACACGCGGGATGAACAGCGAAATCAGATCACACCCCTCGTATCGTTCCAGCTTGCTGCTGGTCGTGCGCATGCACTCGCGCAGCACGGCGGGCGCAATCCCCAGCGCCTTCCCGTTGCGCTCCATCTCGTCAAAGGTCAGAAAACATACGCACGGCGTGTCCGCGTCCTCTGCCGTAGGCAGGTTGGGCGCACGCCGGGAGCCGAAGCAAATCATCTGATCACATCCTCTTTTCGCATGCACCTTTACTATAACATATCGCGTGCCCGACCATACGGCAAAATGTGCGCACGGGGCCCCTGGCATGTGGAACGCATTGGGCGTGAGGGTCATAGTGTGAGCATGACGGACCTGTGTCCGATCACAAAAGAGGGGGGAAACAAAAGATGCAAATTCTGCCGTTAAACCAGTTGCCCATCGGTGAAAAGGGCACGGTGTTTTCAATGGATTTTTCGGGCATTGCGCGGCGGCGCATGTTGGATCTGGGCTTTGTACCCGGCACGGAAGTGGAGGCGCTACAGAAGAGCCCGAGCGGCAATCCCATCGCCTATCACGTGCGTGGAACGGTCATCGCGCTGCGCGCAGAAGATGCCGGCCGGATTGCATTGCGCGTAGGCGCGTAAATTACATCGACAGCGCAAAAGGGGAGGGAAAGTCAGTGGGCCTGACCAATCAATCCATGGGGATTGGCGCGTATATAGAGATGAAAGAACAGGCCAAGCGCGCGCCGGGCGATCGGGTGATCGCCCTGGCGGGCAATCCCAATGTGGGCAAGAGCACGGTGTTTAACGCCCTGACGGGGATGAATCAACATACGGGCAATTGGCCCGGCAAGACGGTGACCAATGCGCAGGGGATCTGTGTGCACCGTCAAAAGCGATACGTGATGGTGGATATCCCCGGCACCTATTCGCTGTTGGCCAGCTCCATGGAGGAAGAGGTGGCGCGGGATTTCATCTGCTTTGGCCACCCGGATGCGACGGTGGTCGTGGCGGACGCCACGTGTTTGGAGCGCAACCTCAACCTCGTTTTGCAGGTGATGGAAGTGACGCCCCACGTCGTGCTGTGCGTCAATTTGATGGATGAAGCCAGGAAAAAACACATCCAGATCGATTTGGACGCGCTGCGAGATCAGCTGAAGATCCCGGTCGTCGGGGCGGCGGCACGCAGCGGCACGGGGCTGGAGGCGCTGATGGATGCGGTGGAGGCAGCGTGTATGCAGGGGGCCGATGAACGCTATCGGCCGGAGTACCCTGTGTGCATTGAACAGGCAATCGCGCACTTGATGCCATGGGTGCAGCAGCACCTGCAGGGTGGGCTGGACGCGCGCTGGGTGTGCCTTAAATTGCTGGAGCGCGACGCGTTGCTCAGCGCACACATCTGCGAGGCAACCCAGATGCAGCTTGGCGGCGAGGACTGGGAACGGGCTTACCAACAGGCCATGGCGGTGCTGGAACAGGCGCACATGCACCCGCAGGCCATGCGCGACGCCATGGTCGAACAGCTGGTGCGCGAGAGCGAACGCATCTACCGCAGCTGCGTAAAGACGGATCGTGGGTACGATCGAAAAGACCGCAGGCTGGATCGGCTTTTGACTTCCAGGGCGACGGGCATCCCGGTGATGCTGCTGTTGATGGGCTTGATCTTCTGGATCACCATCCAGGGAGCCAATGTGCCATCGGCCCTATTGGCCGACGGATTGTTCTGGATCGAAGATCAGCTGGCGCTGTGGTTTGCGTCCATGCACGCGCCTACGTGGTTGACGGGAATGCTGGTGCACGGCATGTACCGCACGCTGGCGTGGGTGATATCCGTCATGTTGCCGCCCATGGCCATTTTCTTTCCGCTGTTTACATTGCTGGAGGATTCCGGTTACCTGCCGCGCATTGCATTCAACATGGATTCCTTTTTCAAGCGCGCAGGGGCGCATGGCAAGCAGAGCCTGACCATGTGCATGGGCTTTGGCTGTAATGCCTGTGGCGTGGTGGGATGCCGGATCATCGACTCGCCCCGCGAGCGGCTGATCGCAATTCTGACCAACAACTTTGTACCGTGCAATGGGCGGTTTCCCACGCTCATTGCCATGATCAGCATGTTCTTTGCCACCTCGGCCAGCGGGGTGGCGGGGTCCATCCAGTCCGCACTGCTGCTCATGGGCGTGATCGTGCTGGGCGTGTGCATGACGCTGCTGGTGTCCCGCGCGCTGTCCGCGACGCTGCTCAAGGGGATGCCGTCATCGTTTGCACTGGAGTTGCCGCCCTACAGGCGGCCGCAAGTGGGCAAGGTGATTGTGCGCTCCATCTTTGACCGCACGCTGTTTGTGCTGGGGCGCGCCGTGGCGGTGGCTGCGCCGGCCGGACTTGTGATCTGGCTATTGGCCAACGTGCAGGTCGGCGGGGCGAGCCTGTTGACGCACTGCACGTCGTTTTTGGACCCGCTGGGCAGGTGGATGGGCCTGGATGGCGTCATTCTGATGGCGTTTGTGCTGGGTTTCCCCGCCAACGAGATCGTCATGCCCATCATCCTGATGAGCTACCTGTGCACGGGCAGCATGATGGAGATGAGCAGCCTGACGCAGCTGCACCTGTTGCTGGTGCAGAACGGTTGGACGTGGGTGACGGCGCTGTGCATGATGCTGTTTTCCCTCATGCACTTCCCGTGCGGCACCACGTGCTGGACGATTTACAAGGAGACCAAGAGCGTCAAGTGGACGGCCATCGCAGCGGCATTGCCGACCGCGATCGGCATGGTGGTCTGCATGGTCGTGGCCGGCGTATGCAGGCTGCTGCTATAGCGGCTGTGCGCGTACGCAAATGGAAAAACGCATCCAATGGGAGAAGGGGCTGGACTCCTGTGTAATCTGTGATATACTGGTACAACGCACAGGGCCGGTTGGACGCCATCGCGGGGGACTGCGCCGGCGCGGATTGGGCGCTTAAACCGGCTCTTGGGGAAACCCCGATGGGCTGCGCACGGGGACGTGCGCAGCATTTTTGCGGGTTTTTCTTTTTGTTGGAAGGGGAAGAGAGATGGAAGCCATCAGAGAAAACCGAATGGGAACGGCCCCCATGTTCAAGCTGATCGTGAGCATGTCGCTGCCTGCGATGTTCTCGATGCTGGTTCAGTCGCTGTACAACGTGGTGGACAGCTACTTCGTCGCACAGATCAGCGAAGAGGCGTTGACCGCCGTCTCGCTGGCGTACCCGGTGCAGATGCTGCTCGTGGCCGTAGCGGTGGGCACCGGCGTGGGCATCAACTCCGTCGTATCGCGGCGGTTGGGCGCCGGGCGGCAGGAGGAGGCGGATCGCGCCGCCACGCACGGAATCGTGCTGGCCATCCTGAGCTGGCTGGCATTTGCCGTACTGGGCCTGTGCTTTACCGGCACATTTTTTCACGCCTTTACGCAAAACGCCAACATCCTTTCCATGGGTTCACAGTATCTGTACACGGTGACGCTCTGTTCGTTTGGCGTGTTTGTCGAGATCAACATGGAAAAGACGCTGCAGGCCACCGGCAACATGTTTTATCCCATGCTGTTCCAGCTCGTGGGCGCGGTGACCAACATCATTCTGGACCCCATTATGATCTTTGGCCTTTTGGGATGCCCGGCCATGGGTGTACTGGGCGCGGCGGTGGCAACGGTCATCGGGCAGATTCTGGCGATGCTCTTCAGCCTGTACGTGGTATTTCGCAAGAGCCATGCGGTGCATATCACGCTCAAACAATTTCGCTTTAACGGCAGGACGGTACGCGATATCTATGCCGTGGGCGTGCCATCCATCATCATGCAGTCCATCAGCTCGGTACTGCTGGTGGGGCTCAACGCCATTTTGATTGCGTTTTCTGAAGCGGCCGTATCGGTGTTGGGCGTGTACTACAAGCTGCAGTCGTTTGTCTTTATGCCGGTATTTGGTCTGACGCACGGCGTCATGCCCATCATGGGTTACAACTATGGCGCACGCAAGCGCGATCGGCTGCTCTCGGCACTGAAGATTGGCAGTGTAATCGCCTTTGGCATCATGGTGGTGGGTACGATTCTATTCTGGGTGATTCCGGGACCGCTGCTGCGCATCTTCAATGCCTCTGACGCGATGCTGCAGATCGGGATTCCGGCGTTGCGCATCATCAGCCTGAGCTTTACGGGTGCGGCTGTCGGCATTTTGCTGTCCACGCTGTTTCAAGCGGTGGGCAAGGGCAATTACAGTCTGCTCATGTCGGCACTGCGCCAGCTGATCGTGATCCTGCCGCTGGCCTATCTGTTGAGCAAGATCGGCCTGCAGCCGGTGTGGATCGCCTTCCCCGTGGCGGAGTTGGTGTCGCTGGCAGCCGGTGTGGTACTGTTTTACGGCCTGTACAAAAAGCACCTGGTGCATCTGAAAGCGCCGGACCTCGTACAGGGCTGACGGGGTGGGCCTGCCCTGCGCGCGTATGAGCGCGTGATACCTCACAGATGATTCCATATCGCCCTGCCAGAGTCGGCCTGTCCACGGCAGATGTGGCGGGGAAAATGCACACGCGGCGCGTACCGTACCCGGTTTCGGGGCAGGTACGCGCCGTGCGCGTTGCAGAGGAAAATCAATCCATTCGTATTACACGACGCCAAACAGCAGATCGCCATAGGTGGGGAACGGCCAGTATTCGCGCGCGACCAGCGTCTCGAGCTCATCGGCCACGGCGCGCAGTTCGTTCATGGCCACGATAACGGTATCGCTGTAGAACTCGGCGCACTGCTTGAGGTCGCTGATGGCTTTGACGTCCAGCAGCGCCTTCTCCAGCACCTCTGCCCGCTCCATCAAACTGGTCTGCAGGGTGCACAGCTTTCGGACCAGCGCCTGCTCATACGGCGCGGGCAGGTCGGCGCACAGTGCGGATTTGGCGTTGGCCGTCTCGGCCAGCGCGCCGCTGTACGCGCTCACGGCCGGGAAGATCTGCCTGTGCACCATCTCCAGCATGGTCAGCGACTCGATATCCAGCACTTTGCAGTAGTTTTCCATCAGGATCTCGTAGCGCGAGAGCACCTCGGTGGGCGTGAACACGTGGTACTTGTCAAACAGCGCGAGATTCTTTTCGCTGATGAAGTAGGGCAGCGCGTCCGCCGTGCTCTTGAGGTTCAACAGACCGCGCACCTGCGCTTCCTGCACCCATGCATCGGTGTAGTTGTTGCCGTTGAAGATGATGCGCTTGTGCTCCTGGATGGTGGACTTGATCAGCGTATTCAGGGAGGAAGTGAAGTCGTCCGCCTTCTCCAGCACGTCGGCAAACTGGCACAGCGCGTCCGCGACGATGGTGTTCAAAATGACGTTGGGACCCGAGATGGAGAACGTCGAACCCAGCATGCGGAATTCAAACTTGTTGCCGGTAAAGGCAAACGGCGAGGTGCGGTTGCGGTCGGTGGTGTCTTTGGGGAAGTGCGGCAGCACATTCACACCGATGACCATTTCGCTCTTTTCCCTGGCATCGTATGGGGTGCCCGATTCAATGGACTCCAAAATCGCAGTCAGCTCGTCGCCCAGGAACATCGAGACGATGGCGGGCGGCGCCTCGTTGGCGCCCAACCGGTGATCGTTGCCCGCGCTGGCGACCGAGATGCGCAGCAGATCCTGATGTTCGTCCACCGCCTTGATCACCGCGCACAGCATCAGGAGGAACTGCGCGTTGTCCTGCGGCGTTTCGCCCGGCTCCAACAGGTTGACGCCGGTATCGGTCGAGATGGACCAGTTGTTGTGCTTGCCGCTGCCGTTGACACCGGCAAACGGCTTTTCGTGCAACAGGCACGCCAAATGATGCCGGTCGGCCACCTTCTTCATCACTTCCATGGTCAGCTGGTTGTGGTCGGTGGCGATGTTGGTGGTGCTGAAGATGGGCGCCAATTCGCGCTGTGCCGGCGCAACTTCGTTGTGCTTGGTCTTGGCCAAGATGCCCAGCTTCCACAGCTCCTCGTCCAGATCCTTCATGAATGCGGCCACGCGCGGCTTGAGCGCGCCAAAGTAGTGGTCCTCCAGCTCCTGCCCCTTGGGCGGCTTGGCGCCAAAGAGCGTGCGGCCGGTGTAGCGCAGATCTTCGCGCTCGTTGTACATGTCCAGATCCACCAGGAAGTATTCCTGCTCGGGGCCGACGGTGGTGGTGACGCTGTGTACGTCTTCGTTGCCAAACAGGCGAAGGATCCGCAATGCCTGCGCGTTGATGGCCTCCATCGAGCGCAACAGCGGCGTCTTTTTGTCCAGCGCCTCGCCGCTGTAAGAGCAAAAGGCCGTGGGGATGCACAGCGTTTTCCCCTTGATAAAGGCATAGGAGGTGGGGTCCCAAGCCGTATATCCACGGGCTTCAAAGGTTGCCCGCAGACCTCCGGACGGGAACGAAGAAGCATCCGGTTCGCCTTTAATC
>DXZF01000030.1 GCA_019415425.1 Bacillota bacterium
ACCTCGACCAGTACCAGATCAACAAGGTCCGCCACCGGCCCGACAAGGTGAGTGAGGACCTGTGCCAAACGCAAATCACCGTGCGGGAGCGCCTGGTGCCCATTGGCCGCCACTATATCAACGTCTGCTTCTACGCGCCCGAGGACCTCGCCCCGAACGCGCCGGCCATCATCTTCTTGCACGGAGGCGGGTTCACCGCGGGCGATGGGGCGCTTTACCGCAACCAGTGCAAGCTGCTATGCGAAAAGCTGGGCGGCCCCGTCATCTTTCCGGAATACCGGCTGGCGCCGGAAAACCCCTTCCCCTGCGGGCTGGAGGACTGTTTTGGCACGCTGTGCTGGGTGCACGAGCACGCGGCAGAGCTCTGCATCGATCCGCAGCGCATCACGCTGGCGGGGGACAGCGCGGGGGCCAACCTGTGTACCGGCTGTGTGCTCAAGGATACGCAGCACCGCGTTCACGGGCTGATTTTGCTCTATGGGTGCATGGACGTCAATGTGCGCGAAGACGCCTCCTATCACTGGGGGTATCACCTGTACGAGATGTCGCAGGCGCATGCGCCGTTGATCCAGTTCCGCCTGGATCGGTTTGACAACAGCCGCGCGCTGCTGTTCTCGCTGTATTTGCACGATACCGTCTCTGCAGAGGACCCGCTCGTCTCGCCCAACTGCCACAAGCACTTTGAGGTGTTCCCACCCACGCTTGTCATCGAGGGCGAATACGATTATTACCGGGCCACCAACGATCGTTTTGCGCAAAAATGTCATGCCGCCGGCGTTCCGGTGCGCGTGCTGCGCTACCAGGGCTGTGACCACGGATTTCTGGATAGCCTCGGGCTGCTGCCGCAGGCAGAGGACTGCATCCTGGAAATGGCACGGGCCGCACAGAAGCCGGTCTAACCGCCATATCGGCAGCAGAGGGAAGGCATTCCCCCTGCACCGCGCTCTTGGCGTGCAAAGCGCTTTGGTTACAGGCGCGATCCCCTTTGCCCGGGATTCCAACTTCTGCAAACAAAAACCGCTGTGTGCACACACAGCGGTTTTGTCGTCTGTAAGCAAATTGTATCCTTCCCTGCAGCCAGGTCTGCAGTTTCACCTTGCGCATCCTGCCGCCCATATGGGTGCGAATGCGCCCGTCTTCGTGCGGTTACAGGTTCTTGACAAACAGCGCCCGGATCGCGTTGAGCACCGCGATCACCATCACGCCGACGTCCGCGAAGATGGCCAGCCACATGTTGGCAATGCCCAGCGCGCCCAACAGCAGGCAGATCAGCTTGATGCCGATGGCGAAACCGATGTTCTGGTAGACGATTCGCAGGCATTTGCGCGCGATCCTGATGGCCTTGGGAATCTTCAGCGGGTCGTCATCCATCAGGACGACGTCTGCCGCTTCAATGGCCGCATCCGAACCCATGGCGCCCATGGCGATGCCAATGTCTGCACGGCTGAGCACCGGGGCATCGTTGATTCCGTCGCCCACAAAGGCCAGTTTCGCCTTGGCCGGCTTGCGCTTGAGCAGTTGCTCCACCTTTTCCACCTTGTCAGCGGGGAGCAGCTCGCTGTACACTTCGTCGATCCCCAGCTCGTTCCCGACCTGGACCGCCACCTTGTCTGCGTCGCCGGTGAGCATGACGGTCCTGCGGATGCCCGTCGCTTTCAGCGCGTCGACGGCCTGCTTGGCATGCGGCTTGACGATGTCGGAAATGACGATGTGCCCGGCGTATTGGCCGTCCATGGCCATATGGATGATGGTGCCAACGCTGTGGCAATCGATGTAGGCCACGCCCAGCCGCTCCATCAGCTTGTCGTTGCCGGCCGCCACCTCTATGCCGTCCACCTTGGCCATCACGCCGTTGCCGCTGATCTCCCGAATGTCGGTCACGCGGCTGCGATCGATCTGCTTGCCGTACGCCCGCTGCAAGCTCTTGCTGATGGGGTGCGAGGATGCGCTCTCGGCCAGCGCCGCATATTCGATCAGCCGGGCGTCGTCCATCTCGTTGTGATGGATGGCGTTGACCTCAAACACGCCCTGCGTGAGCGTGCCCGTCTTGTCAAATACGACGACCTGGGTCTGGGCAAGCGTCTCCAGGTAGTTGGAGCCCTTGACCAATACGCCCGCATTGCTGGCGCCGCCGATTCCGGCAAAGAAGGAGAGGGGAATGCTGATCACCAGCGCGCACGGGCAGGAGATGACCAAAAAGGTCAGTGCACGGTACACCCACACGTCCCAGTCAGAGGGAAGGCCCATCGCCAGCGTGCGGATCAGCGGCGGCAGCAGTGCCAGCGCCAGCGCGGCGATGCACACTGCCGGCGTATACACGCGGGCAAACTTGGAGATGAAATTTTCGGACTTGGATTTGCGGGAGCTGGCGTTTTCCACCAGGTCCAGGATTTTGGATACCGTGGACTCGCCAAATTCCTTGGTGGTTCGAATCTTCAGCACGCCGGTCATATTGATGCATCCGCTGGTGATCTCCTGCCCCACCTCGATATCGCGCGGCAGGCTCTCACCGGTCAATGCACTGGTGTTCAGGCTGGAAGTGCCCTCCACGACGACGCCGTCAATGGGCACCTTTTCGCCGGGCTGTACCACGATCACGCTGCCGATCTCCACCTCGTCCGGATCCACCCTGTCGAGCGTTCCATCCCGCTCGATGTTGGCGTAGTCGGGGCGGATATCCATCAGCTCGCTGATGTTCCGGCGGCTCTTGCCCACGGCATAGCTCTGGAACCACTCGCCGATCTGATAGAACAGCATGAC
>DXZF01000300.1 GCA_019415425.1 Bacillota bacterium
GCACACCACCTTCCCGGCCTGGGTTTTGCTCTCGCCCTTTTTCTGGATCAGGAGCGCGCCGTTTTGGTCTGCGAGCACCATAAACAGCATGTGCAGGTCGGATGCGCCCATGGCGCTGAGTGCTTGCAGCAGATCCGTCTCGTTGATGTGCAGCGCCCGAAGGTTGTTGCGGTCCAGCTTCCCATCCACCACCACCGTCATGGGCAATGTGGTCGCGCCCACCTGTACGCGCGCATCCCTGGCGGCAGCGGGCTTGGCGTCATTGTACAGGACCACGCTGAGCTTTCCATTGGTTTCCAGCGTCGCGCGGTACACGTCTTTGAGATTGCTCACGTTGTTGACGCGCAGGTTTTCCATCAATTCCGGTAAGCTCATATTGAGTTTGCGCATCTCCTTTTCCATGGCAACGCCCTCTTTGACCAATACGCTCGGCCGCCCGCAAAACAGTACCCGCATGCCATGGCTTTTGAGCGAGAGCAGCGAAATCAGATTGTGGATGGCAAACAGCGCCACCACCGGAATCATGCCCTCTACGATGGGCACGCCCGTATTCTGCATGGGCGTGGCGACAAGGTCTGCGATCAGCAGCGTGATGACCAGCTCAAACGGTTGCAGTTCGCCGATCTGCCGCTTGCCCATCATCCGGATAAACAGGATGACGACCGCGTATAATAGCAGCGCGCGAAAGAAGATTGTCAACATCTCGCATCCCTCCTTTCGCCCTATTCTGTAACGGCCAAAGCCAAAGTATGCGTGCGCCACAATTCTGCCCAAATACAGAAAACAACATTTTCAGTCCAACCCCAACATTGTCACAATTGTAGGGTATATAATAGGCATGAGAAATGGATAAGGAGGGCCGATTCCATCATGAATGAAACGCAGGGCTCGAACACATATACACAGAACCAGGATCCATACGGCTGGGCAAGGTTTCGCCAAACTACCAACAGCCAGTCTTCTTCCACCGGCCATGACAGTACGCCGCCACAGCCGCCCCGGCGCAAAAAGCGTCGCATGGGCACTGTGGCGATGCTGCTCTGCACCGCCATCGTCGGCGGGGCGCTGGGGGGAGGCGGCGTGTACCTCGCGCTGCACGGGCAGATGGAAAGCGCCGTCAACGAAGCGGTGACGCAGGCGACGAACAAATTGTCGCTGCAGCCCAGCACCAGCAATACCACCGTCTCTTCCGTCAATACGCCGGACGCGTTGGCCGGCGTAATCGAGACGGCTTCGCAGGGCGTGGTGTCCATACAGGCGCTGGTCCAGTCGGGCGGCAATTACTTTGGCCAGGGTGGGCAATCCACCAGTTCCGGCTCGGGCGTCATCATCCGCAGTGACGGGGTCATCGTCACCAACCAGCACGTGATCGACGGCGCAAGCCGGATCGTCGTCTACTTGAAAAACGGACAGGAGTACGAGGCGGAACTGATCGGCGAGGACGCGCAGAGCGATCTCGCCGTGTTGAAGATTGATGCGACGGATCTTTACGCCGTACCGATCGGCGATTCCAGCAGCCTGCAACAGGGCCAGACGGCCATCGTCATTGGCAACCCGCTGGGCGAGCTCAACGGCTCGGCCACGGTGGGCATCATCAGCGCAACAGACCGCACTGTGCAGATCAACGGCAATACCATGAACGTCCTGCAGACCGACGCAGCCGTCAATCCCGGCAACTCGGGCGGCGCGCTGCTCAACAGCCAGGGCCAGCTGATCGGCATCGTCAATGCCAAGTCGGTGGGTACCGATGTGGAGGGCTTGGGCTTTGCCATCCCCATCCACCGGGCCAGCTCCATCATCGAGCAGCTGCTCACCTACGGCTATGTCAGGGATCGGGCGACGTTGGGCATCTCCATGCAGCAGATTTCCAGCTCGCGCTGGGGCTATGAGGCCGGCGTGTACATCGTACAGGTCAACGACGGCACGGCCGCGGCCGATGCGGGGCTGCAGGTGGGCGATCGCATCGTCTCGATCGACGGCAATACCATCTCCACCATCAGCGATGCAGAAGCGTTCTTTAGCAACTGTACGGTGGGGCAGACCATTCACATGGTGGTCAACCGCGACGGGCAGGAGATGAGTTTTGACATCACGCTGCGCAACGCCACGGCCACCCAGACTTCCTCCCAGGGCAACTGACCCCCCTCCCATTCTCATTCTTCATAGAGAGAATGTTCCTATACCCCAAACGAAAAGGCGGATCCGCTCAACCGGATCCGCCTTTTCTCTGCATTCATATGGAATGGCGCACGTCTTTGCACGGCAGGTTTATCGTTTGCCCAACAATTCGGCAAAATCGCACAGCGCATAGTCGGCTTCCCATTGCATCTGGGGCCAGTCCTCCTTTGCGGCTGCGTCGTACACGGCGACCGTGACGGCGCCTGCCGCCTTGGCGCCCCGAATTCCCTGTAAAATGTCTTCAAACACGGCGCACTGTGCAGGCGGCACGTCAAGCTTTTGCGCGGCCAACAGATAGATATCCGGGAAGCCCTTTCCGCGCGTCACATCGGCCGTGGTCACAATGGCGTCAAACCAATCCCGTAGCCCGTGCCGTTTGAGCACCGGCTCGTACAGCACGGCGGGCGAGGCCGTGGCCAGCGCGATGGGGATGCCGCGTTCCCGGCAATTCTCGAGCAGCGCGCGGGCATGCGGTTTGAGTTCGATGGTGTTGCCGTACGCCTGGATCGCCATATCCATCCACATATCCAGCACCTGCTGCTCGGTCAACTGAAGGCCGTATCGCTCGATGGTGTACCGGGCCGCCTCTTCGTAGTGCATGCTGCCCACGGCCCTGGTATAGGAGGCGTCACAGGCGATCCCATACCTGGCCAGAAAGTCGATATCGACCTGCTCCCATACGCCCATGGAGTCGATCAGCGTGCCGTCCAAATCAAAGATCGCGCCGCGGATGCGCGAGAACAGCTTATGCATGGGCCGTTCCCATCGTCTGCTGCCACAGCGCCTTCAGATGCCGCGTTGCCGCTGTGATATCGGGCTGCCCCACGATGGCGGACACCACCGCCATGCCGTCTACACCCGTCCCGGCAAAACTGGGGATGGTGTGCGCGTTGATGCCCCCAATCACCACGATGGGCAGCTTGACCGCAGCGCGAATCTGCGCCAGCACCTGCATGCTGACCGCATCGGCATCCGCCTTGGTACTGGTCGCAAACATCGCGCCCACGCCCAAATAATCGGCTCCATCTGCCTGCGCCGCCACCGCCTCCTCGACGGTGGAAGCCGAAACGCCCAAAATCGCGTCCTCGCCCATCACTTTGCGCGCGACGGCGACCGGCAGATCCTCCTGCCCCACGTGCAGGCCCTGCGCGCCGACGGCCAACGCGATGTCCATCCGGTCGTTGATCAAAAGCGGCACCTGATAGCGATCGGTGACGGCTTTGACGCGCAGCGCGGTCTGGTAAAATGCGCGCGAATCCAAATCCTTTTCCCGCAACTGTACCAGCGTACACCCGCCCGCGATGGCCTGCTCCACGGAATCTTCCACCGTCTTTGCCGTCATCAGTTGGCGGTCGGTGACCAGGTAGACGCTGTAATCAACCTTCGGCTTCATCGATCTTCCCCCGTGCGCGCAGCGCGTCTGCATCCAGCTGGCTGATTGCATCCAAAATGGCCATGTGGTAGCTGCCGTTGCCGATCTGCCCCGCGCGCTCATAGGCGATTTCGCCGGCAATGCCCATGCTGGCAATGCCCGCCGCCGCGGCAACAAACGCATCGCTGCCCGCGCCACAGTACGCGCCCACCAGCGAAGAGCACATGCAGCCGGTGCCGGTGATGCTGGAAAGCTTCGGATGGCCGTTGTGAATCAGCGCCACGCGCGCGCCGTCCGTCACGATGTCAACCGCGCCGGTGATGGCGACGGTGCACTGCAGTTTCTGCGCCAACGCCTTGGCCATCTGCACGCTGCTCTCCAGGCCATCGCGCATGTCCTCCTCCGCCGCGTCTACGCCCTTGGTGTTGGACGCGAGTCCGCTGATAAAGCGGATTTCCGACAGATTGCCGCGCAGGACCGAGAGCTTGACCTCGTCGATGAGCATCTGCGTCGTCTCGTTGCGCAGCGCCGACGCACCCGCGCCGACCGGGTCCAGCACCACGGGAATGCCGGCCTCATTGGCCGCCTTGCCCGAGGCGAGCATGGAAGAGACGGTGCGCGTGTTGAGCGTGCCGATGTTGAGCACCAGCGCCGAAGAGATGCGCGTGATATCGGCCGCCTCCGCAATGTCGTCGGCCATGATGGGCGACGCACCGATGGCGAGCACGATGTTGGCGCAATCGTTGACGGTCACGTAGTTGGTCAGGTGGTGGATCAGCGGCTTTTGCTGCCGCACTTGCGTATTCAGTGCCGCAATGGCATCAATCAAGTTTCCCATAGCGTCATTTCTCCTTTGTTTCATCTTGCAGAATTTCGACGGTTTTGCCTTCCAGAATGCGGCTGGTGGTGCGCATCGCACACATCTTGCCGCACATCGAACAGCTGTGCCGGTCGGCCGGCGGCTTGCTCTCAAAGTACGCACGCGGCTTGTCGTGGTCAATGGCCAGGGCGAACATCTGCTCCCAGTCAAAGGCCTTGCGCGCATCGCTCATGCGGTTGTCCACTTCGCGTGCGCCGGGCACCTTTTTGGCAATGTCGCCGGCGTGTGCGGCAATTTTGGCCGCTACGATGCCCTCTTTGACGTCGCAAAGATCCGGCAGGCGCAAATGCTCGGCCGGCGTCACATAGCACAGAAAGTCGGCGCCGTTGGCCGCGGCCACTGCGCCGCCAATGGCAGAGGTGATATGGTCATACCCCGGTGCGATATCCGTTACGATGGGGCCCAGCACATAGAACGGCGCGTTGTGGCACAGCCGCTTTTGCAGTTTCATATTGGCCGCCACCTCGTCCAGCGCCATGTGCCCCGGCCCTTCCACCATCACCTGTACGTCGCGTGCCCAGGCGCGCTGTGTCAAATGCCCCAGCTCAATCAGTTCACAGATCTGCCCGGCATCCGTCGCATCGTCGATGCAGCCCGGCCGCAGCGCGTCGCCCAGGCTGATGGTCACATCGTACGCGCGCAGAATGTCCAGCACGTCGTCATAGTACTCGAAAAACGGGTTCTCGTTGCCCGTCATCTCCATCCATGCAAACAGCAGCGAGCCGCCGCGCGAGACGATGTTGGTGCGCCGCTTGTCGCGCGCAAACGCCTCGACCGTGCGGCGGTTGATACCTGCGTGAATGGTCATGAAGTCCACGCCCTCTTTGGCATGCGATTCCACCACGCGCAGAAAGTCCTGCGCCGTGATCTGCTGCAGGTCCTTTTCCAGATACCCGATCGCATCGTAAATCGGCACCGTGCCGATCATCGCGGTGGACATCTCAATCAAGGCCTGGCGGAACGGGCGCGTCTTGCCGTAATTGCTCAGATCCATAATGGCCTCGGCGCCCATGTCAATGGCGAGTTTGACCTTTTCCATCTCCTCGGTGTAATCGGGGCAATCGCCGGAGATGCCCAGGTTGACGTTGATCTTGGTGCGCAGCCCCGTGCCGATGCCGTACGGGTGCAACGAGGTATGGCGAATGTTGGCGGGGATGGCGATCTCGCCCGCGGCTACGCGCTGCAACAGCAGCGCCTCGTCCATGCCCTCTTCACAGGCCACCTGGCGCATCTGCTCGGTGAGCACCCCGTGCTTGGCGGCCTCCATCTGCGTGGCGTATTTCATTGCGATTTCCTCCCTTGCGATGCAATCGTATCGTTCAGCCCGCTCTTCTCATACAGCTCATAAAAGTGGTGCGTCGGGCCGTGCCCGTGGCCCAGCGGCAACGCGTGTGCAATGGCCGTCGTCACATAGTGCTTGGCCGCCAATACCGCCTGTTGCAGATTGGCGCCGCGCGCCAAATGGGCCGCAATGGCGGAGGAATACGTGCAGCCCGTCCCGTGCGTGTTTTTGGTCTCGATGCGCTGCGCGGCAAAGTGCGTAATCTGTACGCCGTCAAACAGCACATCCACTGCGTCGCCCGTCTTGTGCCCGCCCTTGACCAGCACCGCTTTGGGCCCCAGCTGCGCGATGGCGTGCGCCGCCTGCTCCATCTGCGTCACGGTTTCGATCCGCATACCGGTGATCTCCTCCGCCTCCGGGATGTTGGGGGTGAGCAAATCGCAAAGCGGCAACACTTCTCTTTTCAACGTGTCCATCGCCTCGGGTTGCATGAGCGGGCTGCCATTTTTGGCGATCATCACCGGATCCAGCACCACATTTTGCATGTGATACTGCGCAATCTTCTGCGCCACGGCCCGCATGCTTTCGGGGCGGTTGAGCATGCCAATCTTCACGGCGTTTACCTCGATGTCTTCAAACACCGCGTCGATCTGCTGTTGGATCATGGCGGGCGAGATGTCCTCAATGCCGATCACACGGCACGTGTTCTCCGCCACCACCGATACGATGACGCTCATGCCAAATACGCCGTTGGCGGAAAACGTCTTGAGGTCGGCCTGGATGCCGGCGCCGCCGCTGCAGTCGGATCCGGCAATGGTCAATGCTGTCTGCATGTTCTGATTTTCTCCTCCTTCGTTGCATGTGCATATAGACAAAAAGGCGTGCTCCCCACCGTCTGTGGAGAACACGCCGAACGCCTCTGTTGTTTGCTCCCTACGACAGTATGAACTGACAGGTTCCAAGGGTCAGGTTTTACCTTCTCAACCGCAATGCGGTCCCCCCGCAAATCTGAATCTATACGCTTTTACGCATGCATCCTACCACGATCGACAGGTGCTGTCAATCTTCGCCGCACGCATGCGCCCTGACGCGTATAGAATTGCCCGCACGGCGCAAACTCTCTGTGAGGTGATGCCATATGGCCAAATATGCAGGACTGGACCAGCTTTTACAGCATGAACAGGAGGCGCGTTCGTATTTTGACGCGCTGCCCGACTACGTGCGCAGCAGCATTGAAGAGCGCAAGCAGAGCGTCAATTCATTTGAGAGCCTGCGCGACTATGCCGAGAACCTGCTGCGCGGGGACGACTGAAGCCTGAAGCCAGCGGCGCAAAAACACGTTTGCGCCGCTGGCGCTTTTTTGAATGCGTAGGCGCTTTCCCCGGCATGCAATCGCGGGCATTGGGGATGGACACATTGGGGGGTGCGCAGTTCCCCGGTCCCAACGGCCGGGGCGGGCGGCTGTGTCGGCCCGTCCTACAAAATGCGCGTTTAAAATCCCCGCCCTTGCACAAGATAGAGGTACGGGCAGGATGCGCCTGCCCGATACACCATCCATTGAGGAGCAGTGATCCCATGCATGCATTCTGCAAAGCTTTTGTTCTTGGCGCCGTCTCATATCCGGCGCTGGAGCTTCTTGCGCGCAAGCGCACCCATCCCTCCATGGCCATTGCAGGCGGACTGAGCGTGGCGAGTGTCTACGCGATCAACAAGGCGCTCAAGGCCAAATCGTTGGCCACGCGCTGCATTACCAGCGCGGCGGCCGTCACCGCCATCGAGGGGGCCATAGGCTGCGCCGTCAACCGCCATCACACCATCTGGGACTATCGCCACATCCCCGGCAACTGGCGTGGACAGATCTGCCTGCCGTATACCGCGTGCTGGCTCATGCTGTGTGCGCCGTTGTGCCTATTGTGGGGCCGTCAGTCCGAGGCGCCGGCGCCGCAGGCCGGCAAAGAGGCAAACCGCGAAGATACCTCCGCCCTGTTGCACTCGCTCTTTTCCTGCACGCAGATGGGGCACGACAATTGCGAAAAGCTGATGACCTACATTGAGGACGATGCATTTTACGACGTCGTGCGCAGCCAGCGCAGCGCCTACCGCCGCATGTTGCAAAAGGTAGAGGACGCTTTGCAGGAGGAGCCGGAGGGCAAAAGCGCGCTGCAAAAGGCCATGGCGCAGTGCATGATCGGCCTGCAGACGCTCACGGACCGGTCCGCTTCGCACCTGGCCGAGATGATGCTGCAGGGCGGACTGATGGGCGTCGTGGAAGTGCAAAAGGCGCTACACGCACACCCGCGCGCCTCGCTGCGCGCCAAACGGCTCTGTTCCATCTTCCTGCAGTTACAGCAGGATCATATGGAGGCGCTCAAATGCTTTCTCTGATCTCCCATTGACATGTTGAGGTGAAAAATGATCGGATTTATCATGAGTATCATTGCCGGTGCCGCCATGAGCATTCAGGGCGTGATGAACACGCGGCTGAGCGAGGGTATCGGTCTATACGAATCCAACGCCTTTGTACAGGGCACGGCGTTTGTGCTCTCGCTCATCGCCATGTTTCTCCTCGGGCACGGCAACTTCAAGGCGCTGGGGCAGGTCAACAAATTGTACTGGTTGGGAGGCGTGTTGGGCCTTGTCATCACACTGACCGTCATGGTGGGCATCCAAAATCTGAGCCCCACCATCGCCATCTCCGTCATCCTGATTTCCCAGCTCATCGTCGCCGCTCTCATCGACGCCTTTGGCCTGTTGGGGGCGGAGAAGGTCGCGTTTCACTGGACCAAATTCGTGGGCGTAGCGCTGATGATCGGCGGCGTCGTGGTATTCAAACTCAGATCCTGACGGGTCCCGGCGCGCAGCCATGTAAGCACGTGGCTGCGCATTGCCCGATGCCGTTTGCCCATCGCCGGTTGCGGATTCTTGGCACCTTTCAATTGTAAACCATATTATAATTTTTATTGACAAACAAAAACTTCCCCTCTACAATAGGCCGCAAAAGATCCGCAAAGAGGGGTGTACCGATGTCCTCCGATCGCCTGCGCAGATGGCTGCTCTGCGCGCTGTTTGCCGCGTTGACCGCCATCTGTTCCCAGATTCAGATCCCGCTGCCCATGGTGCCCATCAACCTTGCCCTGTTCGCCGTGCACCTGTGCGGCGCGCTGCTCGGCCCCCGCGACGGCGCGCTGAGCCTGGCGCTGTACATCTGCCTTGGCGCGATCGGCGTGCCGGTGTTCGCGGGGTTTTCGGGTGGCTTGGGGGTGTTGCTGGGCAAGACGGGCGGCTATGCCGTCGGCTACATCCTGTGCGCCGCCATCGTGGGCCTGTTGTGTCGAAAATGGCGCTCTTTCCCCCTGCAATGTATGGCCATGGCACTGGGTGCATTGGCCTGTTACGCCTTTGGCACGATCTGGTTCATGGCCGTCACACAGCTGGATCTGTGGACCAGTCTCGCATACTGTGTATGGCCGTTTCTGCCGGGCGATGTCGTCAAAATTCTGCTCGCCGCCTGGATGGCGCGCCGCCTTCGGCCGCACGTTCAGCGCAGCGGTCTGTGAGCGTTGCCTGCGCTTGCTCTATTTCATTTGACAAATGCCCCCCATTTGCGGGATTCCCTTTGCCCTGGCAGCGCCTTATGCGTCCCTTTCTGCCCGCACTTTTCTGTGCATCCTCCCTGCGCTTTTGCATTCGGCATACGCAATCGGCCGGAGTTCAAATGGCATGCAGCCGCAAACAGGCGAACATAGTTTCGCATTGTGGTTGAATTTATCGGGATTTTTGGTACAATACTGCACAGAGGACACAACCATAAGGAGAAGGATATGAAGCAGCAGCTCACAGGCACATTTCATATCAGGAGCGACTTTGAACCGCAGGGCGACCAGCCACAGGCCATTGATGCGCTGGCGCGCGGCGTGGAGCGGGGCGATGAAGACCAGGTACTGTTGGGCGTGACCGGCAGCGGCAAGACCTTTACCATGGCCAAAGTCATCGAGCGCGTACAGCGGCCCACGCTGGTCATCGCGCACAACAAGACGTTGGCCGCACAGCTGTGCAGCGAGTTTCGGGAGTTCTTCCCCGACAGCGCGGTGGAATACTTTGTCAGCTACTACGATTATTACCAGCCCGAGGCATACATCCCGCAGAGCGACGTGTACATCGAAAAGACGTCCATGGTCAACGACGAGATCGACAAGATGCGCCACAGCGCCACCAGCGCGCTCAACGAACGGCGCGATGTGATCATCGTGGCCAGCGTCTCGTGCATCTATGC
>DXZF01000301.1 GCA_019415425.1 Bacillota bacterium
TGCCGCTGCTCCTCGGCCTGCTGCGCCCTTTCGCCCAGGAGCTTTGCATTCTGCAGCTCCTCGGCCAGCTTTTCCTCCTTCTGGCTCTTGTTGTACTCCTCTATCAGCCGCTGCAGCACCTGATTGGTGGACACGCCGCCAAAGCCGATGGCCGAGTACATGTCGTCCACGTTGTGGAACGTGTACTTCTTGAACACGATTTCCAGCCATTCCGGCTTCATCAACTGGCCAAACAGGTCAAAGCCCTGCCGTCTCGCTTCGCGCTCGAGCATTTCGCGGCCCTTGACGATGTTTTCGTCCTTGAGCTCGCGTTTAAACCACGCGCGGATCTTGCTCTTGGCTGCGTTGGTCTTGCAGATATTGAGCCAATCCCGGCTGGGATGGCCGTCTTTTCTGGTGATGATCTCCACCACGTCGCCGGTGTTGAGTTCGGAGTCCAGCGGCACAATGCGGCCGTTGATCTTGGCGCCCACGCACGTGTCGCCTACGCGCGAATGGATGCGGTAAGCAAAGTCGATGGGCGTCGCGCCGCGCACCAGGCTGATGACCTCCCCCTTGGGGGTAAAGACAAACACCTCGTCCGAGAACATATCCAGGCGGACCGTATCCAGAAATTCGTGCGGGTCGGGCGTATCGCTCGGAATCGAGCGCAGTTCGCGCAAAAACGCAATCTTTTCATCGAATTTGGTGGCCTGTGTGCCCTCTTTATACATCCAGTGTGCGGCGATGCCGTACTCGGCGGTCTTGTGCATCTCATGCGTGCGAATCTGCACCTCAAAGAGGATGCCGGCCCGATTGATCACCGTGGTGTGCAGGGACTGGTACATATTGCTCTTAGGCATGGCAATAAAGTCCTTAAAGCGTCCCGGGATGGGTTTGTACATGGTGTGCACAATGCCCAGTGCCGCATAGCAGTCGCGCACGGTATCCACAATGATGCGCATGGCCATAAAATCGTAGATCTCATCGGGTTTTCGGCCCTGCTTGATCATCTTGCGGTAGATGGAATAGGTGTGCTTTTCCCGCCCCTGTATTTCGCATTTGATGCCCATCTCTTCCAGGTGCTGCTGGATCTGGCGCATCTGCGTCTGCAAAAAGTCGGTCTGTACCGGCCGCAGCTTGGCGGTTTCCTCCAAAATGTACTCGTACTGCTCCGGTTCCAGATACTTGAGCGACAGGTCCTCCAGCTCGCTTCGGATGGCGTAAATTCCCAGCCGATGCGCCAGCGGCGCGTAGATGTCCAGCGTTTCGCGCGCGATCTCCTTTTGCTTTTCCTCGCGCATCGCGTCCAGCGTGCGCATGTTGTGCAGCCGGTCG
>DXZF01000302.1 GCA_019415425.1 Bacillota bacterium
TTCCATATCCTGCAAGTACCCGCCTGCATCCGTCTCCCGTACGGTGTAGCGGACACCGGCCGGGATTTGAGAGAACGTTTGCGTCTCCCCTGCAAGCAGCCTGAAGGTCTGCGTGGACTCGTTGCCTTCCCCATCTGTGAACGTAACCGCAAAACCGAACGATTGGTTGGCGTCTGCACCGTTTCCATCTACGTGCTTGGTCACCGTTAGACTGCCCGTATCCAGTTGCGGGGTGGAGTTGGCATACACGTTGACAAAGGGAAGCGTAACCTCCTGATCGCCCTGTATCGTCCCGCTGATCTGCAGCACTTTCGCCGTGTAACCCTCGTCGGAACCGGAAACTTTCTCCGTCACCGTATAAACCGTCCCCACCGGCAGGTCGGAAAAGGTTTTGCTCTCCCCTGCCTTGAGCGCGAAGGTCTCTTCTTGCCCATCGATGACAGCGCGGAAGGCAAACGTTCGATCGGGGTCCGCTCCTTCGCCCTCCACCGACTTGATCACCCGCAAGGTTCCCAATACCGGGGCTTTGTAGGCGTTGGCAAACGCAGCCGTATCCGTCTCGTCCTGCGCGCCAATCTCCCCTTGCGCCACAGAGCCATTGACCTGCACGGTTCCGTTGGCCCCATCGGTCAGCGCAACAGAAGCCGTATAATAGGTCTTTGTTTCCTCTTCCACAATCCAGTTTGTGCCCACGGGCAAATCCGCAATCGTGACGGATTGCCCGGCGGACAGCGTGATGCTGCCGACGCCGTTGGCATCCAGGGCCAGTACGCCGTTCTGTGGTTTCGACGCATCTGCACCGGACAAAACCGCTCCCGTATAGCTGTACGAACCGGCAAGTGCCTTTCCGCTTTCGTCGGTTAGCGTAATCTTGAACCGGAAGGTGTCGTCGGAGGGCGCGCGATCTCCGGTCACCATTTTGGAGAGGGTGAGCGACCCGACCCTTGCCGCGTTGGTAAACGCGACCTTCTGCGTTGCATTGGTACGGATAGTGCCCATGGCCGCCCGAAATTGCGGCAAATAGTCCATGATCACGGCTTCGTTCCGATCCGTGATCGGCTCTGTGCCATTTTGTGCGCCCTGCGCCTGGATCGCAATCTCGGTCGTCCAGTCGTCTGCCAAAGCAGGCTCATCCGCCGTGCCCTCCCGGTCCACGGCGTACTCATACACATAGTAAACGGTTCCACCGCCCAGCCCGCTGATGTGGATGCGCTGCCCTGCCCTGAGGGCAAACTGCGCAACCACCGCCTGGCTGTGGGTGTCGGAATCCAGGCTGTACGCCATGCAGTAGCCGTCGTCTCCATCGGATTTGACGGTCACGTTCTGCCCGGGGCCCGTTGCATCTTTGACCACAACGCGTTCCGGGGCACTGGGAGTACCGCTATCTGTATCCGTAAAGGTGACGGGGACTTCCGCCGTGGTGTTCATGTTCAAAATCTGCTGGATGGTGGCGTAGTGGAAGCGGCTTGTGGCCGTCAGGTCGTCGGCTTCAAAGGTCCTGCCCCCGATCTGGACGCTTTGCACCGCAAAATCCGGATTGCGGTAAAAGTGACCTACGCCGTTTTCAAACTGCACATCGTGCATATGCGAATGCCCCGCACCCGAAGTGGACAGGTGATCCACCGCAACCGTTCCCGTGCCGCTGACCGCCTTAGCATCTGCCAAGGTGATTTGGGTATCCACCAGCCCGACCAATCCGTAGGCGGCATGCTCTTCATTTTGCGGAATGTAGACGTATTCCACTTCGTATTCCGGCTCCAGGTACAGGCGGCCGACACCATTGGTAAAGTCCACCACCACGTTGGAGGCCGTGGCCTGGTCGCTTGCCTGCGGAACAT
>DXZF01000303.1 GCA_019415425.1 Bacillota bacterium
ATTGATGACCTCACTGCTCGTGGTAGCCGCGCTGATCGCGGGCTCGCTGTGGTGGGAGAGCCATGTGCGCAGCCATATTGGGGAGCTGAGCGGCTATGTCGATCAGGCGCTCGTCGCGGTTCAGCAGGGCGACGCACAGCAGGCCGAACAGGCCATCGGCCAGTTTTCCGGCACCTGGTCGCACGTGCGCGATCACTGGACGCTGTTGATCGACCACCAGACGCTCACGCGGATTGAGCGCAATGAGGCGCGTGCGGAAGTGTTCCTTCAGCAGCGCGACTGGAAGCTGGCACAGGCAGAACTGACAGAGCTGTCCATGGAGCTGCAGAATACGATCGAATCGTACGAGTTGTCGTTGGCCAATCTATTTTGACAAAAAACTGCCACATTCTACACACTTGCGCGCGAACCGCGTGCCTGCTATGATATCTATGTGAATTTTATGTCCAATTAGATGCAATAGGTCGGTGCGTCCAGTTGTGCGCTTCGGAGCGCACAATTTTTCGTTGTCGTGCCGGCGCGGGCATGTGAGGAGGGGCCTGCATGGTGGAGATACAGGAGGTGCGAACCAGGCGCCAGCGTGCGCAGTTTGCCAAATTTCCCATTCGGATGTACAGGGATTGTCCCTACTATATTCCCGACCTGATCAGCGATGAGATCGACAACTTCAATCCCAAAAAGAATCCCGCTTACGACTACTGCGAGGCACGCTGCTTTTTGGCCAAGCGGGATGGAAAGATCGTCGGGCGCGTAGCGGCCATCGTCAGTCGGGCGGCCAATGAAAAGTGGAATACCCGTCGCATCCGGTTTTCGCGACTGGACTTCATTGACGACCTGGAGGTATCCCGTGCATTGGTCGAGGCGGTGGAGCAGTGGGGACGTGAGCTGGGCATGGACCAGATACATGGCCCCATCGGGTTTTGCGATTTGGATCAGGAGGGGATGCTGGTCGAGGGGTTTGATCGCCCCAGCCTGTTTTTCACCATCTATAACTATCCGTATTATACCGACCATATGAAGGCCCTGGGCTATGAAAAGGATGTGGACTGGGTCGAGTATCTGCTCACCGTGCCCAAAGAGGTGGATCCGCGCGTGCAGCGGCTGAGCGACGTGGTGCTCAAACGCTACAAGCTGACGCTGTTGACACCCAAATCGCGCAGGGAGATTCGCCCTTACGTGCTGCCGGTGCTGGAGATCATCAATCAGGCGTATAGCGAGCTGTACGGGACGGTGGAGCTGAGCCAGCGCCATCTGGAGAAGTACTACAAGCAATTTATTCTGCTCATCAATCCGCAGTATCTGCGCATCCTGGTGGACAGGGATCAAAAACCCGTGGGGTTTGGGCTGGCGCTGCCATCGCTCAATACGGCGGTCAAGAAATCCGGCGGACGGCTGTTTCCCTTTGGATGGTACCGCGTATTGCGCGCCCCGTTTCAAAAGAGCCGCGTGTTGGATCTGTACCTGATCGGCGTGCTGCCGCACATGCGCGGCAAGGGGTTGACGGCGGTGCTGATGGATTCTCTGACGCGCACGGCCATTGAAAACGGTGTGGAAGTCGCAGAGACCGGGCCGGAGCTTGAAACCAACGAACAGGTGCAGGCCATGTGGAAGAATTATGAGGCAGAGCAGCACAAACGCCGCCGCTGCTGGAAAAAGGCACTGTAAGAAGCGATAGAGATCGCATACATCGAAAAGGAGGCGCTGTGCGCAGCGCCTCCTTTTCGATGTGAATGTGAAATAGTGGGTTTGCGGCTGTTGGCGTCTAACGGCGTTTGCGGCGCGCGGCGCGCGGGGCAAAACGGGGAGCGTCCAACGATCCGCGCTGCGCATCGTCATGCGTCTGCAAATCATCGGCCGGCGGAACAGGGCGTTCAGACCGCGTCTGCTGGATGGGCCGGGCAGGAGATTCCTGCGGCGCACGGCGTACCGGCTGTTTGCGAATGGGGGCGGTGTCCTGTTGGACCTCCTGTGCAGCTTGTTCCGCAGTGGGCTGCACGTCCGGCCGCACCTCTATGCGATGGAAGACCTGTGTCTGCCCCGCTTCGGGAGCAGGCGCCTGTGCCGCTTCCGGCTGCAGAACGGCCGCATCAACCTCGGTCTGTACGGCAGCTGCAG
>DXZF01000304.1 GCA_019415425.1 Bacillota bacterium
GTGCGCACCATGTGCCCGTAGAAGATCGGGTCGTACGTGCCGCGGTTGCCGCTGATCAGGATCACCGGCGAGTGCGTCTCTTCCGCCGCTTCAATGGCGGCGCGGATGGCCATCTCGTTGTTGGCGCCGACGGCGGGGACACCGTACTTGCCTGCATAGGCCCTGTCGACAATCTCTTTCATGGATACATACATTTGCCAAACCACCTCTTTGCAGATTTGCATGAACAGCCCATCCCCTGTCCAGCGCTATATTTTTATGTAAATCCAAAGACGTCTATGTGTCAATTAAAAAGCAATTCTTGTTACGTTTTGCCGGTAAAATGCTTCACTTTTGCCAGAAGATATATAACAGGATATGCATTTTGTCGGCTGCTGGAAGAAAGTTTTCAAAACGGTTTGAAGTTCAAAATTACTGCTTGACAGAGATTGCCCTGGGAAGTACAATCACAATAAATTTTGAACTTCAAAGGTTTTGGAGGGCGCGATGCTGGACAATCGGCCGATGATCAACGCGTTTCTGGTGGAGGTATTCAACCAGATTCTGCGCTATGAAGAGAAGGCGCTCAGGCGGTATGAGGGCGGCAAGCTGTCGGTCAAGGAGTTTCACGTGATCGAGGCGGTATTCACCGGCACGACGACGGGGGAAAACACCATGGGGGAGATTGCGCGGCGCCTGGGCGTGACGATGGGCACGCTGACGACGGCGGCGAACACGCTGGAGAAGAAGGGCTTTCTGACGCGCATCAAGTGCAGCCGCGACAAGCGCTCGGTCCGGCTGTTTCCCACCGCCATGGCTGAGCGCGCCAACGCGGCGCACATGGCCTTCCACACGCGCATGGTGGAGGCGGTGACCTCCCAGCTGGACGACGAGCAGCTCTCGGCGCTGATCGCGGTGCTGGGCATTTTGCGCGAGCACTTTCATCAGGAGGCCGACCGGGCCCAGACATCACAGGAGGAAGCATCATGGCCATACGAATCCTAACAGACAGCACCAGCGACCTGCCGCGCAGCCTGCAGGCGCAATTGGATATAGAGATCATCCCGCTCAGCGTCTGCTTTGGGCAGGAGGTATTTGCGGACGGCGTGGATTTGCTGCCGCAGGAGTTCTACCAGAAGCTGCGGGAGGCAGACGCGCTGCCCACGACCAGCTGCGTGCCGGTGGCGACGTTTGAGGCGGCGTTTGAAAGGGCGCTGCAGGCGGGGGACGAAGTGCTGGGCATCTTTTTGTCCAGCGAGCTGAGCGCGACGTTTCAAAGCGCGGTGATTGCAGCGCAGAACCTGCAAAGCGAGCGCATCACGCTGGTGGATTCACAGAATGTGGCGCTGGGGCTGGCGCTGCTGGTATACCGCGCCGCGGCGTACCGGGACGCGGGGCTGTGCGCCGCCGACATCGCCGCGAAACTGGAAGAGGAAAAGCAGCGCGTGCGGCTGTATGCCATGATCGATACGCTCAAATACCTCAAAATGGGCGGTCGCCTGTCGGGCGCGAGCGCCGCGATGGGCACGCTGCTGTCGGTCAAGCCGGTGGCCAGCATCCAACAGGGGACGCTGCAGGTCGTGCACAAGGCGCGCGGCAAGAAAAAGGCGCTGGCGTATTTGCTCACGCGGCTGGACGCATGCCCGGTCCAGCCCGGCACACCGGTGTTCCTGGGCAATACCGATTGCCGCGAGGAGATGGAGGCCTACCAGCCGGCGCTGCGCGCGCACCTGCCGCAGGACGCGCGCGTGTACACGTTGGACATCGGCAGCACGGTGGGCACGCACGCGGGGCCGGGATGCATGGGATTTGCATACCTGGAGCGCCCCTGATATCCGAAACCCACGGGCGCGCTTTCATGCAATTTTCATCTTGCAGTGGTACAATGCCTTTGAACCCATTGTGGAAGGGAAGGGGAACGCAAGGGATGAAAAAACGCAAACGACTGTGGGCCGGCCTGTTGGCGCTGCTGCTGTTGGCGGCCGTCAGCGCGTGCAAACAGGAGGCGACGCCGACCCCGGTGGCCAGCGCCGTGCCCTCCCAACAGGCTGCTCAAGCACCGGCTGAACAGGTGGAGATCACGTTTATCAACGTGGGGCGGGCGGACGCCAACCTGCTGACGGTGGACGGCAGGCACTATCTGATCGATACCGGCGAGGACATCTCCAGCCCTGCGCTGCTGCGGGCGCTGGCGGCCAAGGGCGTGGACAGGCTGTCCGGCGTCTTTTTGACGCATACGCACAGCGACCACATCGGCGGCATGCAGGCCGTGGCCGCGCGCTATGAAGTGGATATGCTGTATGCGGCGGCGCTCTCGGAAAACAAGAAGAACGGCGAAAACAAGATCGACCTGCTCTCGCAGTCGCTGTCGGTGCCTCTTCGGCGGTTGCGCGCGGGGGACACCGTCCAACTGACCGACACGGTCTCGCTCGCGGTGCTGGGCCCGCTGGTGTTCAACACCGAAGACGACAACGACAATTCGCTGGTCATGATGCTGTCGGTCAACGGGCGCAAGGTGCTCTTCACCGGCGACATGCAGTTTGCCGAGGAGCAGAC
>DXZF01000305.1 GCA_019415425.1 Bacillota bacterium
CGACCAGGTAGCCGGTGATGCGGCGGATGCGCTCAAAGCCCACGTCGCCCTCGTCCTCCTTGCGGCCGCAGCGGGGGCATTCTTCCCCGATGATGCCGCTGTATCCGCACACCGGGTCGCGATCCACCGGATGGTTGATGGAACCATAGCCCACGCCGCTCTCTTTCATACAGCGCACCACGCGCTCAAAGGCCCTGGTGTTGAGCGCCGTATCGCCATCCAGCTCCACATAGGTGATGTGCCCGGCGTTGGTCAACGCATGGTAGGGCGCCTCGATCTGGATCTTCTCAAACGCCGAGATGGGGAAATACACCGGCACATGAAAGCTGTTGGTGTAGTATTCGCGGTCGGTCACGCCCGGAATTTTGCCGTACTTGTGCTGATCGATGCGCACAAAGCGGCCGGAAAGCCCTTCGGCCGGCGTGGCCAGCAGCGTGAAGTTGAGGCCGGTCTTCTGGCTCATCTCGTCCATATAGTGCCGCATGAAGCTGACGATCTCAAGGCCCAGCGTGCGCGCGCGTTCGCTCTGGCCGTGGTGCTCGCCAATCAGCGCGACCAACGTCTCGGCCAGGCCGATAAAGCCCACGGACAGCGTGCCGTGCTTGAGCACTTCGCCCACCGTGTCGTCGGGGCCCAGCGTTTCACTGTCCATCCACACGCCTTGTCCCATCAAAAACGGGAAGTTGCGCACCTTTTTGCTGGATTGGATCTTGAAACGGTCCAACAGCTGGTTGCACACCAGATCCATCTTGCGCTGCAACTCTTCAAAAAACCATTCGATGTTGTGGTTGCTCTTGATGGCGATGCGCGGCAGATTGATGGAAGTAAAGCTCAGATTGCCGCGGCCGAAGGTCGTTTCGCGCTCGCGGTCGTACACGTTGCCCATCACGCGCGTGCGGCAGCCCATGTATGCGATCTCGGTCTCGGGATGGCCGGGCTTGTAGTACTGCAGGTTGAACGGCGCATCCAGAAACGAGAAATTGGGGAACAGGCGCTTGGCGCTCACGCGGCAGGCCAACTGGAACAGGTCGTAGTTGGGTTCGCCGGGGTTGTAGTTGACGCCCTCCTTGACGCGGAAGATATGGATGGGGAAGATGGGCGTCTCGCCCATGCCCAATCCGGCCTCGGTCGCCAACAGAATGTTGCGGATCACCATCCGCCCCTCTGAAGAGGTATCCATTCCGTAGTTGATGGAGGAAAAGGGCGTCTGCGCACCGGCACGGCTGTGCATGGTGTTGAGGTTGTGCACCAGCGCCTCCATGGCCTGATACGTGCTGCGATCGGTCTCCTGATACGCACTCTGCGCGGCAAAGCCAAGCGCCTGTTGGATCAGCGCCTCTTCGATGCCGTCCTGCGCCAGCACCGCGTGCAGCGCCTGTTGCCATTGCGGCGGGTTGTCCAGCACGGGCGCGGTGCCGCTCTGCTCCTGCGCGGCGCGCAAATACGCCTCGATCGCCTCGCGATTCCACTCGCGCTGCGGCACCAATAGGCAAAGCGCCTTGTGCAAGTTGTCGCGATACAGCGTGCGGTACGTCTTGGCCACGCCCGGCGCCAGGCCATAGTCGAAGTTCGGGATGCTCTGGCCGCCGTGCTGGTCGTTCTGATTGCTCTGGATGGCGATGCAGGCCAGCGCGCTGTAGCTCTGGATGCTGTTGGGCTCGCGCAAAAAGCCGTGCCCGGTGGAAAAACCGCCCTTGAACAGCTGCGTCAGATCGATCTGGCAACACGTGGTGGTCAGGGTGTAGAAATCCATATCGTGGATGTGGATATCGCCTTCGCGATGTGCCTTGGCC
Source organism: Bacillota bacterium (assembly GCA_019415425.1). Classification (GTDB taxonomy): domain Bacteria; phylum Bacillota; class Clostridia; order Christensenellales; family QAND01; genus Allochristensenella. Next base: position 1,794 of record DXZF01000305.1, read on the forward strand.
TGCTCGTCGGTCAGGATGTACTTCTGGTAGTAATCCTTGGCGCCCTCCGAGCCGTACTTGAGCATGGTGCCCATGGCGGTGTCCCCGTCGATGTTGGCGTTGTCGCGCTTGATGTCGCTGTCGTCGGCATCGGCAAACGTCAACTCGTCGTAGATGCGCATCAGTTGCGAATTCATCTCGCGCACTTTGGTGCGCTCCGCCCGATAGACGATATAACGCCGCGCCACAAAGGCGTAGCCGTTGTCCATGAGCACGGTTTCCACCATGTCCTGAATCTCCTCGACGCCAGGCGCCCGCTCGGTAAAGGCCTGGTCCAGCCGCGCCTCCACCAGATCTGCCAGCCCCAGGCTCTTCTGGTAATCGTGGCGGCCGCAGGCCTGCATGGCCTTGTCGATGGCCAGGGCAATCTTTTCCTTTTCGTAGGGAACAGCGCGCCCGTCTCGCTTGATGATGGTAGTGAACAATGGGAAAACCTCCTTTGAAAACATCCCCATGCAGATAGGATTTCTATGCGATTCCATCGCTTGCACGGTGGGAAAGAACCAAACCGACCCCTTACTCTGCACAGCGGGAAAACTGGCGCGAAAAAAGGAGCACAGCGGCTCCTGATGTCAATTCGTCTGCACACATCCACTTGTGTACGAAAAACAAACTGCCAAACATCCTCACCGATGCAAGCGTATCCATCGCCGACAGGTCTCCTGGCTTGGGGGCGTCGCCTACTCTTGCGCCTTCCCGCATACTGCAGTGGCATCTTGCAATTTCGACCCCGTTACAGTAAAGTGAGCTGCCGCAGAATTGCACTGCGTTCCCTATGAATCCAATCGGAATCGACGACATATGGGGTACAGCAATGATTTAAACACACAAGATATAGTTTGTCAATGGGATAATTGGGAATGCTTCTCAATTTTATATCCGTTTGAAAAAATGAAAGAGAATGCAAAAGGCATGGCCGTTTTGCGCATCCATGTCTTGCCTGCATGAGGGGCTTTGCCCGCCTTTCCACATGCGAAGATTGAACATTGGCAAGAATTGAGGTAAACTAAACTGACTCCCTGTACCGGGGAGGGCGATTGTGCATCGTGCACAAAACCCGTGCGCGGCGGGGCATCTGCCTGCGCGCATGTGACGAGGGGCCCAAAGAAACGTGAAATTTTTGAGCAAATACAAAAAGACCATCATGCTGCTGTTCAAGCTGTTTTTGGTGCTACTGCCCACAGCGCTGTACATGCTGATGCTCTTTACCCAGTATCCGCAAGTGCGCGTCTCGTTTTTCCTCAAGGGGTTCTATGTACTGGGGCTGGTATACATCGTGCTGTTCTGTGTGCTGAGCATGACGTACGGATGTTTCAAGATCGGCATTTTGCGCCTGCGCGAGCTGATCTACTCGTACTTTCTGGCCATCTTCATCAGCAATTTCATCTCGTATCTGCAGATGTGCCTGATCGTGGGGCAGATGCTGCCGATGGGCGAGCTATGCATCCTGTGCGTCGTGCAGATGATCGCGGCGGCGGCGCTGTACATTGCGGCCAACCGCACGTATTTTTCCCTCTACCCCGCACGCCGGATTACGGTGGTGTACGGCGGCGCAAACGAGGACTTGGAAGTGGTCAAAAAGTTCATCCAGATTCCGGAGCGCTACAACATCTGCAAACTGTGCCTGGACACCATGCCGGAGGACGAGCTGTTGCGCGCCATCGACGCGGAACCGGCAGTACTGCTGTGCGAGATTGGCCTGCCCCTGCGCGAAAAGCTGATCAGCTACTGCTATGAACACAACAAGCGGCTGTTTTTGATGCCCACCATGCAGGATATCATGGTCAACAGCGCGCATTGTACGCAGGTGAGCGACTCCATCGTCTACCTGTGCAAAAACCGCCTGATGTCCACCGAACAGGCCATTGTCAAGCGGGCAATGGATTTGCTGATCTCGGGCCTGGGGCTGGTGGTACTCAGCCCGTTGATGCTGCTGACGGCCATTGCCATCAAGGTGACGGACCGGGGGCCCGTGTTCATCCGGCAGGAGCGGTTGACCCTGAATGGGAAGATTTTCAAACTCTACAAATTTCGCAGCATGATCGTCAATGCCGAGCAGGACGGCAAGGCGCGCCTTGCCAGCAAGGACGATCGCCGCATCACGCCGGTGGGCAAGGTCATCCGGCGGCTGCGCATCGACGAGTTGCCGCAGCTGATCAACATTTTACAGGGCGATATGTCGGTCGTGGGCCCGCGGCCGGAGCGCCCGGAGATCATGGCGCAATACGAACAGATCTTTCCCGAATTCAAGTACCGGCTCAAGGCCAAGGCGGGCCTGACGGGGTACGCACAGATCTACGGCAAGTACAACACGCGCTTTGAGGACAAGGTGAAGATGGATCTGCTGTACATTGAGCGCTACTCGCTCTTGCTGGATTTGCAGCTCATCTTCGGCACGGTGAAGATCCTCTTTATGAAGGACAGCACAGAGGGCGTATGATAGGGGGCGAAATGCATGCAGGTATTGGTCACGGGTGGCGCCGGGTTCATCGGCAGCCATACGTGTGTGGAATTGCTGGAAGCGGGGCACGAAGTCGTCATTGCGGACGACCTGTCCAACTGCAGTGAGGATGTGATCGAACGCATCCAGCGCATTGCGCAAAAGCAGGTCAGGTTTTATCGGATCGATGTGGCGGATGAGGCCGCGCTCACGCAGCTGTTTGGCGAAAATCACATCGACTGTGCCATTCACTTTGCCGGATTCAAGGCGGTGGGCGAGTCGGTGCAAAAACCGCTGATGTACTACCAGAACAACCTCTGCACGCTGCTGACGCTGTGCAAGGTGATGGCGGCGTTTGGCGTCAAGAAACTGGCGTTCAGCTCTTCTGCTACCGTCTACCGGGCCGACAACCCCATGCCGCTGCAGGAGGATGCGCAGCTGGGCTGCACCAACCCGTACGGCTGGAGCAAGTGGATGATCGAGCGCGTGCTGATCGACCTGGCGGCGAGCGACCCCGCGTGGTCCATTGCGCTGCTGCGGTACTTCAACCCCATTGGCGCGCATGAGAGCGGCTTGCTGGGCGAGAACCCCAGCGGCATCCCCAACAACCTCGTGCCGTATATCGCGCGTGTGGCGGCGGGCACGCTGGAGAAGCTGCACGTCTTTGGCGGCGACTATCCCACGCCGGACGGAACCGGGGTGCGCGACTATATCCACGTGGTGGATTTGGCCAAAGGGCACGTGTGTGCGCTGGACTACCTGTGCGCCCACACCGGGGTGGAGGCGTTTAACCTCGGTACCGGGCAGGGCTATAGCGTGCTGGAGGTACTGCACGCATTTGAACAGGCGTGTGGCAGACAGCTGCCGTATGTGATGGACCCGCGGCGGCCGGGCGATATTGCCGTGTGCTATGCGGACCCGCACAAGGCGCAGCGCCTGTTGGGCTTTACCGCCACGCGGTCGCTTTTGCAGATGTGCCAGGATGCCTGGCGCTGGCAGCAGACGCTACAGGGCGGGGAAGCCCAATAGTCTCCGCATCGATTCCCGTATATAAAAACAGGCACGTTCGTGCCTGTTTTTTGTTGTGTTGCGCCGCCCTTTTCTACACCCGCAGCACCATGCCGGCGTACACCTTTTCGTCCGGTGCGATGTCGTTGTCGGCCAAAATGGCCTGCGGCGTGGTGTGGAAGCGCTTGGCGATCTTTTTGAGCGTATCGCGCCGGCGCGCAATGTATGCCCCCAACGGACGCGCCCCCTGTGCCGAGGCGTACAGCCGCAGCACCTGCCCGGGGATGAGCGCATTGGCGTTGAACACGCGGTTGAGCGACAGCAGCTGCTGTGTGGTGACGTCAAACGCCCGCGCCACATCGGCAAGCGAATCCCCTTTCTGGGCGATATAGCACCGATCCAACTCCTC